>CAIJZF010000247.1 GCA_903825095.1 uncultured Bacteroidota bacterium
CCAATCTCTTGCAAGAGTTTACTAAACTCAAGTAAATTGGTTTCTTGCTCTTTTACTTTACCATATCTTATCTCGGCCACTTTACCATAGTCACCATTACGCTCCGCTACTTCTGCTTCTTGTTTTAATTTTTCAATCTCCGCCTTTGTGTTTTGTAATTTATCTACCATTTCTTTTTCTTCAGCCCATTTTGCTTTTAAAGTATCTTGCTGAACCGTCAAATTACTTATTTCAATATTTAAGGCTTTTAATTGATCCGGATTGTTTTCTCTTTTAATCGCTTCTCTTTCAATTTCAAGCTGTCTAATTTGTCTAATTAAAGTATCTAACTCTTCGGGCATTGAATTCATCTCTAATCTTAACTTAGCTGCACTCTCATCAATTAAATCAATAGCCTTATCTGGCAAGAAACGATCGGTAATATACCTGCTCGATAATTCGACCGCTGCTATAATGGCTTCATCTTTAATTCTTACATGATGATGGGTTTCATATCTTTCTTTCAAACCTCTTAAAATAGAAATCGCATCTTCTTTATTAGGTTCATCTATTATTACTTTTTGAAAACGACGCTCTAATGCCTTGTCTTTTTCAAAAAACTTTTGATACTCATTTAAGGTAGTGGCCCCTATGGCTCTTAATTCTCCTCTTGCAAGTGCTGGTTTTAAAATATTGGCAGCGTCCATAGCGCCTTCTCCACCTCCAGCGCCTACTAGGGTATGTATCTCGTCAATAAATAAAATAATCTCCCCGTCACTATCTGCTACTTCTTTCACTACTCCTTTTAATCTTTCCTCAAACTCTCCTTTGTATTTAGCTCCTGCAATTAGTTGCCCCATATCTAAAGCAAAAATAATTTTACTTTTTAAATTATCGGGTACATCGCCATTCACAATACGCATCGCCAAGCCTTCTGCAATAGCTGTCTTACCTACACCAGGTTCACCTACTAAAATGGGATTGTTCTTACTTCTTCTTGAAAGTATATGTAAGGTTCTTCTAATTTCTTCATCACGACCAATCACTGGGTCTAATTTTCCTTTATTGGCAAGTTCATTTAAATTTTTTGCATACTTAGATAAAGACTGAAACTGTGTTTCCTGGGTAGCCGAACTCACCGTCTCTCCTTTTCTTAATTCTTTAATAGCTGTGACTAAACCTTTTTCAGTTAACCCTTCATCTTTTAAAGTTTTAGAAGCAAGGTCATTCACTTGTAAAATAGCAATTAATAAATGTTCTACCGTTACAAACTCATCCCCAAATGTTTTGAGTGCTCCGTTGGCTTTTAATAAAACACTATTTAAATCTCTGCTTACATTAGTGGCAGGTTCTCCAGTTAATTGCTTAGGCAAACCAGGCAAGAGTGCGTCCACTTTTTGATTTAATAAAAGAGGATTCAAATTATTTTTCTTTAAAAGAAATTCAGTGGAGCTGTCCTTGTCAGATAAAATTGTTTTTAATAAGTGCAGGGTTTCAATAGCCGCATTCTTATTATTATACGCTAATTGTTGTGCCGCTTGAATGGCCTCCTGTGCTTTAATAGTATATTGACTTAAATTCATAATCTTGTTTATTTATAACAAGGTATGTTCAAAAGCAGCGCCAATCTATGATATAAGTTATATTGGCATAAATAAACAAGTAAAACGGCATAAAAGTCAGTTTTGACAAGGTTTTTCTGCTATTTTTACATGCCTAATTATTTGCATTAAAACATTGAAATAATAGCTTTGAACGAATTTTCAAATACCGAATTCATTAAATCTGAAGCATTAAAAATGGGCTTTGATTATTGTGGTATTGCCGCTGCTAAAGAATTACCTGAAGATGCAAAAATTTTAGAAGCCTGGCTTCAAAAAGGTTTTCATGGAGATATGAGCTACATGGAAAATAATTTTGATTTAAGAATTGATCCAAGAAAATTAGTACCAGGTGCTAAATCGGTGATTACTTTTTTAAAAAATTATTACCCTCAAGAAGATTCCATTAATGAAGCAAATACACAAGATGCTAAAATTGCAAAATATGCTTGGGGAGAAGATTACCATGAAGTGATTAGAACGCAGTTATTTAATTTACTCGATACCTATAGAAAAAAAATTGGCCCCATAGAAGGAAGAGGTTTTGTAGACTCTGCTCCTGTTTTAGAAAGAACATGGGCTAAACTTTCAGGCGCAGGCTTTATTGGTAAAAATGGAAATTTAATTCAACCTAAAACAGGCTCCTTCTTTTTTATTGCCACTTTAATTGTGGATCTTCCTTTAGTATACGACCAACCCATTGCAAAAGATTATTGCGGTACTTGCACTAAATGTATTGACGCCTGTCCTACACAGGCCATACTGCCGAACAAAACCATAGAGGCGAATCATTGCATAAGCTATTTTACCATTGAATTAAAAGCAGCTGAAATTAATACAGATAGAAATTATAATGACTGGGCCTTTGGTTGTGATATATGCCAAGACGTTTGCCCTTGGAATAGATTTAGCAAAGCACATAATGAAGATGCATTCAAACCGCTGACTGGGCTACTTGCTATGAATAAGGAGGCTTGGCTTCAAATTGAAGAAACCACATTTAAAGAAAGGTTTTCAAAATCTCCTTTACTGAGATCTAAATTAAAAGGAATCAAAAGAAATATTCAATATTTAATTGAAACAGACAAGCCTGTATAAAATTAGGCTAGATAAAAAATGAATAGTAGTATAAGCTAACCTTAACCCTTATCTTAACCTTTACCTTATACTATTCATTATTTGTTTTAGAATTAATGGCTTCTTGTAAATGCTGTAATTCAATTTCCATTTTAGCCCCCAATACTTTATCGTTTAATAAAGTTTGAAATTTTTCCCAAGGATACCATTTTACATTTTGCTCAAAGGACCAATGTATAACATAAGTACTATCTTTTAAAAGCGTCCATTCAAATGTTACTAGGTATGGGCTTTGTCCTGTGGCAATCCATTCATAATTTACTTTATTAGCTGTCTTATCAATGAATCGAACCGTTTGTGTACCAATATGCGCTGTGTTATTCTCCAATACCACTTTATTTTCTTTCCAATCACTCATCCATTGGTTCCAATGACTTAAATCAGAAGTGAAATAAGCAATATTTGCTGCACTAGTATTTACCTCCACTGCTCTTGAAGCAATTACTTTAGAAGGGAATAGCAGTGAAATACCTGTAATTAGTAAACTTAAAATAACAACACTTATTATAACTAGCTTAATGTATTTCATTATTCCCATTTAAATATTTTAAAAGCAATACCATAAACCACTACTATCCAAATAAGTAAAAAGGATATATCTGGCCAAACTGAAAGTAAACTAGCTCCCTCAAAAGAAATATTACGCATAGCATTGTTAAAATGAGTCAGGGGTAATATTCTACAAAAAGGTTGCATCCAAGTAGGGAAGTTATCGATAGAGAAAAAAGTACCGGCTAATAAAAACTGAGGTAGCGTTATCAAGTTGGCAAAAGGAGGAATACTACTCTCATTTTTAGCTACCCCACTTACAATAAACCCAAAACCCATAAATAATATTAAGGCTATAAAACTTAATACCATGATACTTGCAAAAGTTACCCATCCATGCACCAATGTAAATTTAAAAGCAAAGTGACCAATGCCAATAATTATAATAGCAGTAATTAATTGAAACAGCACACGGCTTAAGGCTTCTCCTAAAATTATATAAAGCCTTCTAATGGGTGTTGCATAAAATCTTTTTAAGACTAATTGTTGTCTTAAATTAAAAAACAAGAAAGCCACCCCAAATACACCTGCACTTAACAATGAAAAACCTAGTTGACCAGGTAATACAAAGTCAATGGTTCTATATACTCTACCAGGCACTTGTTGCACATTATTATTCACCACTGCCATCGTAGGCGTGTTTGCAAAATTTTCTTGATTCAACTTGCTAATAACCGCATTTAATATAGACTTCACCAATTGTATATTTTGCGGATTCGCAGCTTCCGAACTAGTTAAATTAATAGTATAAGGGGTATTTATATTATTCGTTTTTTGAATAGAAATAAGTGCAGTTAAACGCCCTTTAGATAATTCACTTTTGATTTTTGTGGTATCGCCTTCTAAGAAATTGAAGCCCGGTATATTTTTGATAGAAGTATATACAGGATTTAGTGTGTCGGTGCCTTTGTCCATGGCCACTGTTACATTAATATTACCACCACTACTTAAAAAGCCAAACACTAAAATAAAAATAAGCGGAAAGGCAATGCTAAATATAACTGCTGAAGGACTTCTAAATATGGAGCGTAGGCTAGCCTTCGTAATGGCTAACATGGCTGTTAATTGACTGTATGGACGCATAGCACTATGGATGATTCACCACAAAGATAGGCAATCGCGCTTGGGTTTTACCCATGATTTGCTTGACTGTTTTTACTTGTTGTAATACCTGCCACTGTGCTTCTCCTATTTCTTCCTTAATGGCCTTGGTCTTGATATTGTCTTCATAACCACTAATAAGTTCTTCTATAAATGATTTTGATTCAGGATAAGCCTTTGTACTATAGCCTTTTAATTTTGCCATTCTAGCAGCGGTGGCAAGGGCATCGTTTAAATTACCAATTTTATCAACTAGTCCTACTTTCACTGCATCAGCTCCTATCCAAACTCTTCCTTGTGCAATAGAGTCTATATATTCTATCGATTTCTTACGGCCTTTCGCTACGCGTGATTTAAATGTATGATAAGTACTATCAACCCCAGATTGCATAAATCTTTCCTCCGTTGCATTCATTGTTCTTGTAGTAGAAGGCACATCTGCATATTGACTTGTTTTTACTCTATCAAATGTAATACCAAGCTTATTTTTCATAAAGCCTTCTATATTTGGTATTACAGAGAATACACCAATAGAACCAGTAATGGTATTGGCGTCAGCTAAAATTGAATCGGCTCCACAAGCAATATAATAACCACCAGAGGCAGCATAGTTGCCCATACTTACCACTACTGGTTTTTCTTTTTTCAATAATTCAATCTCTCTCCAAATAATATCACTCGCTAAAGCGCTACCTCCTGGTGAATTCACTCTTAATACCACCGCATCAATAGACTTATCATTTTTTATTTCTTCTAAAAGTGTTCTGTAATCATCGCTTGCAATAGCATCACTACCCTTGCCCATTTCAATATCTCCATCGGCATAAATAATAGCAATTTTACCAGCGCCAGAACCTCTTAAAGCTACTGTAGCAGCATAATCATTAATAGTCACAAAAGAAATATCTTCTGTCTTACTTACACTTAACTTTTTAGCAATTAATTTTTTGACTTGATCATCGTATAATAATCCATCTACTAAATTATTTTCAAGCGCATCATTGGCAGAATGTATTTTACCTTCATTAGACATTTCTTTTAAAGCATTCACTTCTATGCCTCTTGTATCGGATACCCCTTGTATAAAACTTGCATAAAGCGCATTTAACCAAACAGAAGTTTGTAGTTTATTCGCCTCTGACATTTGAGCATACCTAAATGGCTCTGTGGCACTTTTAAATTTACCTGCATAAAATACTTGAGGCTTTACTTCTAGTTTATCTAATAAGCCTTTTAAAAACATAGTCTCATAATTAAACCCAGAAAATTCTAAGCCCCCTTGCGGATGCGTATAAATTTGATTGGCCACATTCGCTATCCAGTATCCTTTTTGGGTAATGGTTTCACCGTAAGCAAAAATAAATTTTTTGGATTTTTTGAAATCAAGCAGGACTGCTCTTATTTCTTCAGAAGATGCATACCCGTTTGGATTTTGTGCACACTTAATATATATACCTTTTATGGCTGAATCTTTTTTTGCATTTTGAATTAAACCAATTAATTGAGTCAAACTTGGAGACTTGCCATTTCTTTTTCTCATAATTTCAGAAAAAGGATCGGACTTTGTTTGCTCTTCAAAATTTTCTGCAATATCAATGACTAATACAGAATTAGAAGCTGTAACTTTTTGTTCTTCTTTTGAAAAACCAGCCGCAATAGATACTATTAATACGATACCTAATAAACTAAAAATAATAAGTGCTAATAAAGAAGCAAAAAAGGTCTTAAAAAACTGTTTCATATGTATTGAATAAAAATAGAAGCATTTAAAATAGGGAGGCGCTGTAAAATTATGGATATTTGAGCTACTTTAAGAATCCTTCTTATGAACAATGTATACCTTTTGATAGGTGGTAATATGGGTGAGCGAATGGCAAACTTAGCTGCTGCAAGATCTAGAATAAACATAGACTGTGGCCGAATTACAGCCATTTCTTCTATTTACGAAACAGAGGCATGGGGTTATAAAGAACAGCCTGCTTTTTTAAATCAAGCCTTAGCAATAGAAACTACATTAGAGGCGGAGAAACTCATGGAAGAAATTTTAAAAATTGAAATGGCCTTAGGTAGAAAAAGAGAAATTCCCTTAGGCCCTAGAATAATAGATATTGATATTATTTATTTTAATGATGAAATAATAAATTCATCCAACTTAACTATTCCACATCCTAGTATGGCAGATAGAAAATTTGTTTTAATTCCCTTGGCAGAAATTGCCCCAAGCTTTATGCACCCTATTTTATTAAAAACCAACGAGGTATTGTTAAAAGAATGTGGAGATTCTTCTGTTGTGTATAAAAAAAGCAGTGAATAAAGCGACTGCTTGCTATATTTGGCACAAGCATTTTAGATATTATTTTAGACATTATGAATCATCGTTATATTGCCATTGAAGGAAATATTGGAGCAGGCAAGACCACCCTATCTCAACTACTCTCTAAGCATTATAATGCCAAGTTGGTATTAGAAGAATTTGCAGAAAACCCTTTTCTTACTAAGTTTTACGAAAATCCAAAGCAATATGCTTTCCCTTTAGAACTATTTTTTTTAGCAGAACGTTTTAAACA
Source organism: uncultured Bacteroidota bacterium (assembly GCA_903825095.1). The sequence continues at coordinate 6,935 of CAIJZF010000247.1, forward strand.
GCAACAAGAACTCATTAAAAAGAATGACTTATTTCAAGAACTCATTATATCAGATTATTTATTTACAAAATGTTTATTGTTTGCTAAAGTGAATTTACCTGATGAAGAATATAGATTATACCAAAAAATGTTTGATGTATTTTCTCAACAATTAACTCCACCCGATATTTTAATTTATTTACACGCTCCCGTTAATAAATTACAAGGAAATATTAAAAAGAGAAATAGAAAATTCGAACAAGCCATACCCGATGACTATTTATTTAGAATTCAAGAGACCTATACAAGCTATATAAAACAGCATCAAATAAAAACCATTTATATAGACGCTGCCAATGCCGATTTTATATACAATGAAGCACATTTGAAAGTAATCACCGACGCCCTTGACAAGGATTTAGAACAAGGACAGCATTATTTTACTTTACCCTAACTTAGTAGTATGGAAATAACTAGCACCCCTAAGATTAGCCCCTTCGCCTCTTTAAAAGTGGTTGAATTTAGAAATCTAATGTTAGGTCGCTTTTTATTTATAATGGGCCTTAGAATGATGGGCACTTTAGTGGGCTGGTGGATATACGAATTAACCAACGAACCTTTTGCTATTGGACTTATAGGTCTTGCAGAAGTGATACCTGCAGTTTCCTTAGCACTTTATGCAGGTCATGTCATAGATATAAGTGAAAAAAGAAAACTACTATTAAGAGGTGTGAGCCTGTATTGGATATGTGCTATAGTTTTATTGGGCTTATCTATATATAATGACAAATCAGATAATGCAAATGCTTTTGCTACACATAGTACCCTTATTATTGCTATTTGTATTTACTTTGTTGTTTTTTGCACAGGTATTATTAGATCCTTTACGGGGCCTAGCTTTGGTACCATTGTAGGAGCTATTATTCCCAAGGACTTATTACAAAATGCGACCACTTGGAGCCAAGGTATTTGGTTAACCGCTTCTATTTTAGGTCATTCCATTGTTGGATTTATTATTGCAGGCTATGGCCATACCGGGGCATTGATATCGGTGGTGGGTTTAGTAAGCATTGGTTATTTCTTTATTGCAAAAATAAAAGCCAAGCCGCCACATGCCGATTTAGTAGCCAATCAAAAAACTTTAGAGAGTGTGAAAGAAGGTTTGCGTTATGTATTTAATACTAAAGAATTATTAGGCGCTCTTTCCTTGGATTTATTTGCAGTTTTATTTGGAGGCGCTGTAGCTATGATTCCTGTGTATGCTGTTGATATATTAAAAGTAGGCCCCATTGGATTTGGTTGGTTAAACGCAGCCTCCGATATAGGCGCTATCTTAATTATATTTATTATCACCCTATTCCCAGTGAATGCAGGTCAAGGCAAAAAATTATTAATTGCCGTTGGCGGATTTGGCCTTTGCATTATAGTATTTGCGCTGTCTAAATTATTCTGGCTTTCTTTTGCAGCCTTATTATTAAGCGGCATCTTAGATGGCTTCAGCATGATCGTAAGAGGTACTATTGTTCAATTGAAAACACCCGACCATATGCGTGGCAGGGTAATGAGCGTAAACTCCATGTTCATTAATAGTAGTAATGAGTTTGGTCAATTTGAAAGTGGTGTGGCCGCAAAATTATTAGGCGTAATTCCTTCTGTTGTTTTTGGTGGAACCATGACTATAATTGTAGTGCTGACCACTTGGTTCAAGGCACCTAGTTTAAGAAAAATGGAATACTAGTTTTAGAGAAATATATTTAGAGAGAAATAGTTTTAAAGAAAAATAGTTTTATAAAACTAAGGAGCAGTTAGAAGTCCATGCATCACATCATGCACAATGGGACAGAATTCAGCGTTTTTCATAGTAATGGCTGCACGCTTAAAAAATACATCTTCATCGGTATAAGGAAAACGTTGGCAATCACTTGGGCGGTGCTCATAAATACTACAAGCATTATCACCACCTAAAAAAGGACATGGCTTAGTATTGGCTACATAATCTCCTTCCTGATCCATGGCTAAATAAGTGTCTATAAATACCGTTTCCTTTATTCTTAAGTACTTACTAATTCTTTTAATATCGGGCATTTTAAACCTAGGAGAGTAATTCTTACAGCAACGAGCGCAGTCCAAACAATTTACTTTTTCAAAGGCGGCTTCATGTAAGTCGGGCAATTGTTTAAGTATTTTGCGTTTATCTACCCTTTTTAAAAAATTTTGGAATTTTTTAAGTGTTTCAGGTGCGGGTACTTCGTATAATTGTTCAAGAGATAGGCTCATAATAATAGCTCAAATGTAAACTATTTAGGGCTCATCCACAAGCTTTCCCCACAGTCAGAATTGGCTTCCTAAAGGGGGTGGTTTTTTTGTATCTTTGTATCCATTTTTTAAACCACCCTATTTATGTTGCAACTCAATACCAACGGAGCAGAATTTATCAAAAGACATATTGGCCCTAGCGCCCAAGACACTGAAAAAATGTTAGCCTCTATTGGCGTAAAATCGGTGGATGAATTAATTGAAAAAACCGTTCCTAGTATTATACGTTCTAAAAAACCAATGCAAATTCCAGAAGGACTTTCTGAATTTGAAATGTTGCAGTCTTTAAAAAAAATAGGAGATAAAAATATTGTAGCAACCAATTTTATTGGTCAAGGTTATTATGGCACGATTACCCCTACAGTGATACTTAGAAATATTTTTGAAAACCCAGGTTGGTATACGCAGTACACTCCTTACCAAGCAGAAATTGCGCAAGGCCGTTTAGAAAGTTTATTGAATTTTCAAACCATGGTATGTGATTTAACGGGAATGCCTATTGCCAATGCTTCATTATTAGACGAGGCCACTGCAGCTGCAGAAGCCATGGCTATGATTTTTAATCATGTGAACAAAACAGATACTATTACACAACCTAAGTTTTTTGTAGACAGTGCTATTTTCCCTCAAACCAAGGATGTACTTGTAACAAGAGCCACTCCTATTCATATTCAAATTGAAGAAGGCAATTATACTTCTGCAAAAATAGACAACAGTTATTTCGGTGCTATTTTACAATACCCAAATAATACAGGAAGCATTGAGGACTACACTGCTTTTATTGATCAAGTGCATCAAGCAGGCGGCTTAGTGATTTTGGTAGCCGATATTATGTCGCTTACTTTATTAAAAAGCCCAGGAGAATTAAATGCAGATGTAGCAGTAGGTAATACACAACGCTTTGGAGTGCCCATGGGATTTGGCGGACCACATGCAGCTTATTTTGCCACTAAGGATGAATTTAAAAGAGGTATGCCAGGAAGATTAATTGGCGTAAGTATAGATGCACAAGGAAATAGAGCATTAAGAATGGCTTTGCAAACAAGGGAGCAACATATTAAAAGAGAAAAAGCCACTTCAAATATTTGTACTGCACAAGCCTTGCTTGCGAATATGGCAGTGATGTATACTATTTATCATGGACCAGTAGGTTTGAAAAAAATTGCTGAAAAAATTCATGGTTTAGCACAAAATTTAGAAGCGCAATTAGCAAGTTTGGGTATAGCTCAATCTAATAAATTTTATTTCGACACCTTACATTTCTCAGGTTTTGATATTGCTGCTTTACAAAAAGAAGCCTTAGCTGCTGATATTAATTTCCGCTATTTCAATGATGGAAAAAATGACAATAGTATTTCCATTACTATTGACGAAACAATTAGTGCTCGTGAAATAGAAAAAGTAGTTGGCTTATTTGAAAAAATCACAGGTAAAAAAGCAAGTAGTAAAACTGCAGGAGCTCCTTCTATTCCAGCATCTTTAGTTAGAACTTCTACTTATTTACAACATCCGGTTTTCAATACACATCATAGTGAAACACAAATGATGCGTTTTATCAAACAATTGGAAAATAAAGACTTGTCTTTAAATACCAGCATGATTAGTTTGGGAAGCTGTACCATGAAATTAAATGCTGCTACGGAAATGATTCCAGTAAGTTGGCCTGCATTTAGTTCTATGCATCCTTTTGCACCTAGTAGTCAAACTTTAGGGTATCAAGAAATTGCCAAAGAATTAAGTGCTTACTTATGTGAGACCACAGGTTTCACTGCTTGTAGCCTTCAACCAAATAGTGGTGCACAAGGTGAGTATGCAGGTTTATTAACTATTCGTGCTTACCACGAACATCATAAGCAAACACATAGAAATATTGTCTTAATTCCTATTAGTGCACATGGCACCAACCCTGCAAGTGCAGTAATGGCTGGCTTTAAAGTAATTGTGGTGGCATGTGATGCAGCTGGAAATATTGACATGAAAGATTTACTAGAGAAAGCCACCTTACATAAAGATAATTTAGGGGGTCTTATGGTTACTTATCCTTCTACCCATGGTGTGTTTGAAGAAACCATTATTGATATTTGTGCAAGCATTCATGAATTAGGCGGACTTGTTTACATGGACGGCGCGAATATGAATGCGCAAGTAGGTTTAACAAGCCCAGGTAATATTGGTGCCGATGTTTGTCATTTAAATTTACACAAAACATTCGCTATACCACATGGTGGCGGCGGACCAGGCATGGGCCCTATTTGTGTAAATGATAAATTAGCTCCTTTCTTACCAGGACATGTTTACAATAAAAATAAAATTGGTGCCGTAAGTGCTGCTCCTATGGGGTCGGCAAGTATTTTATTAATTAGTTACGCCTATATTAAAATGTTAGGTGCAAAGGGTTTAGAATTAGCCACTGCTTATGCTATTTTAAATGCGAACTATATGAAATCTCGTTTAGAGAAAAAATATACCATTCTATATGCAGGAAAAAATGGCACTTGTGCGCATGAATTTATCATTGACCTTCGACCTTTTAAAGCCACTGCGGGTATTGAAGCAGAAGATGTAGCCAAGCGTTTGATTGATTATGGCTTTCATGCACCTACCATGAGCTTCCCAGTAGCTGGTACCATTATGATTGAGCCTACTGAAAGTGAGGACAAAGCAGAATTAGATCGTTTCTGCGATGCCTTAATTTCTATACATGATGAAATTACCGCTATTGAAAAGGGGGTTTCTGATAAAGTAGACAACCCTTTAAAAAATGCACCCCATACACAGAAAGTAATTTGTGCAAATGAATGGAGCCATGCTTATACAAGACAAGAAGCAGCCTTCCCATTATATTATGTACAACAAAATAAATTCTGGCCTACGGTGGCAAGAGTAAACAATACGCATGGAGATAGAAACTTAGTGTGTACTTGTGAACCAGTTGCCTCTTATGCTTAAATAAATATTATTGATTCGGCATCATTTGATGATTATTCTCAGATGGTGCCGAATTTATTTTATTACTAGCAATGACTTCGTAAAGGGAGATAATTTTATCCTTGTCATTCAATACAACTTGTAATTTTTCTACATCCGATTCCAATACTTTAATTTTTCTATTCTCTGTTTCATACTTGGATATAAATTCATCCAATTTCATACTACCAAATTCACCAGAGGGGTCATTGGAAGCGTTGATCATTTGTCTTTGGCCCGTAAGTACCCAAAGAATATCTAAGTCGGCATAGAGCTCGTCAATTCTAATTAAAATGTCTGAGCCAATGGAGCCTAGATTACGGAGTTGTTTGGCAAAATAGCCATTAGAAAGGCCCACTTTACGTTCAAAGGAATGTGGACTAATGTTTTTGAATTTTAAGTACGCGGAAATGCGTTCAATAGGTTTCATAATAATTTTAGTTTAATGATGAATTGTTAAGTAAAATATTTACCCACTGTATTCTTCATCCAAATTATTATGAAAAAATAGTTATGCCCAAAAACTTAGGCCTCATAATTGAAGTAAAACTCAAAAATGAGGCCCAGGTACTATATGAAAACACTGTTTTCATTAAACTATTTTAATCAAATCTTCTCATTGAGTTCTAACCATCTTAATTCTGCAGTTTCTAATTGGCTATTCAAGGAGCCTAATGCTTCACTTAATGCTATGATTTTATCATAGGCCAAACTGCTATCATTTAATTTTTCAGTTAATTCTTTTTTCTTTTCTTCCAATGCTGGAATATTTTTATTCAAGTTATCCAATTCAGTTTTTTCTTTGAAGCTTAATTTTTCAGCAGTCTTTTTTACAGCTACCAAAGGCGCTTGCACAGTAGCAGGTTCTTCTTTGACTGGAACAGAGAAATCCTGTGCCTTAGAAATATCAGAACTCACGGCTGCATAGTTTTGCTTGGTCTTTTCTAGAATTCTAAACTGGGTATAGTTACCTGGGTAGTCTCTAATTACACCATCCCCTTCAAAAATAAATAAATGGTCTACTAACTTATCCATGAAATATCTATCGTGCGATACTAATAAGACACAACCTGCAAAATCAATTAAAAATTGCTCTAAGACCGCCAAAGTGGGAAGATCTAAGTCATTGGTAGGTTCATCTAATATAAGAAAGTTCGGATTTTTAAATAAAATAGTAAGTAGCTGTAAACGCTTTTTCTCTCCCCCACTTAAAGCACTTAAATAAGTATATTGTTTATCGGGAGTGAATAAAAATAATTCTAAAAACTGTGCTGCACTTAAGGAACCTCCACTTGCCAGTGGAAAGTTTTCTGCAAAAGTTTTCAAAAACTCAATCACACGCATGTCTTTTTTATACACTAGCCCCTCTTGTGAGAAATGACCAAAGACAATGGTTTCCCCTACATTTATTTTTCCGCTATCGGGCTGGGTTATGCCTTGCAAAATTTGTAAGAAGGTAGATTTTCCCACTCCATTTTTTCCCACTACGCCAATACGCTCTCCTTTACTAAATGTATAATCAAAACCTTTTAAGACTACTAAATCGCCATAAGACTTATATACTTTTTTAGCTTCAATAATTTTACCACCTAACCTTGTCATCTTCATGTCCAATTGCAAATTGGTCTCTTCTATTTTCTGTTTGGCTTTTGCTTCTACTTCATAAAAATTATCTTGACGGCTTTTACTTTTAGTAGTTCTAGCCTTGGGCTGCTTGCGCATCCACTCTAGTTCTTTTCTAAATGTATTCTTGGCTTTATCTATGCTGGCTAGTTCAGAATCAATTCTGGCAGCCTTCTTTTCTAAATAATTTTCATAATCACCTTTATACGAGTATAAATTTTCTCTTTCTAATTCCCAAATTTGGTCAGTCACCGCTTCTAAGAAATAACGGTCATGCGATACAAGTAATAGGGTTACTTTTTCTTGTAATAAATAATTCTCCAACCACTCAATCATATTTAAATCCAAATGGTTGGTTGGCTCATCCATTAATAATAAAACATGCTTGGGCTCAAAACCAATTTGAATTAAAGTTTTTGCTAAAGAAACACGCTTGCGTTGTCCTCCACTTAATTTTGAAACCGGTTGTTCTAAATGATTAATATTTAACTGCGTTAAAATAGTTTTCACTTTCGATTCAAAATCCCAGGCACCTGTTTCTTCCATTTCCATAATGGCATCGGTAATCAAGTTTTCATCCTCCGTTTCCATGGCCATTTCATAATTACTAATGGCCTTCATCACTGGATGATCCTGATTGAATATATTTTGTGTAATACTCGCAGTTTCAATAAACTGAGGGTCTTGTTCAAATAAAACCAAATGCACGTCCTTGTGAATTTTGGCCGTTCCCGCATCGGGCTGTTCTTTGCCTGCTAATATTCTTAACAAAGTGGTCTTTCCCACCCCATTTCTAGCAATTAAAGCAATACTATCGCCTTCATTGATATTAAAATTGATACCCTTAAATAAAGGGGTAATGCCATAACTTTTAGTCAATCCTTCTACAGAAACGTAATTCATGGCGCAAAGATAAGTAGCCTATACTAGTAAAGCCCAGATTTATAGGCAATGTTTGAGGGAAAAATGGGTAAAAAGATATGAACTATGTACTTTTGTGTCCATAAGTCAATAAAAGTTCAGCATGAAGCATTTTGAGGTTCCTTCCGGTTATCGTAGTACTTTAATAAGTGCTATTAAGAATAAGCGCAAGGAAGAAGATAAATTGAAAAAAGATTTTAGTCCAGCCCTTATTGATATAGGACCTCTAAAGATATACCTTGCCCGTCATTTTGGATTTTGTTACGGGGTAGAAAACGCTATTGAAATTGCTTATAAAACTATTGAAGAGAATAAAGGCAAAAGAATATTTCTATTAAGTGAGATGATTCATAACCCTCAAGTAAATGCCGACTTAACTAAAAAAGGTGTTCAATTTTTACATGATACCAATGGAAATGAAATTATTCCATTAACCACTCTCACTAAAGAAGATGTAGTCATTATACCTGCCTTTGGTACTACTTTAGAATTGGAAGCAAAAATAAATGCCATAGGTATTCAAATTCATAAGTATAATACCACTTGCCCCTTTGTGGAAAAAGTATGGAACCGCGGAGATCAAATTGCGAAAAAAGGTTTTACCATTATTATTCATGGCAAACCTAACCACGAAGAAACCAGGGCTACTTTTTCTCATGCTGCGCATAAAGCACCCACCGTTATTGTGAATGATATGCAGGAAGCGATAGTATTAGGTAAAATAATTACAGGAGAGCTTCCCATAAGTGATTTTGAAAAGCATTTTAAAAATAGATACTCAGTAGGTTTTGATCCTAGTATACATTTTGAAAAATTAGGCGTGATTAATCAAACCACACAGCTAGCTACCGACACGCAGGCCATTTCAGATTATTTAAAAAATATAGTGGCTATCAAATATGGTAAAGAAAATCTCAGCGCCCATTTTGCCGATACGCGTGATACGCTTTGCTATGCAACCAACGATAACCAGTCTGCAGTCATAGAATTATTAAATACTACTGCCGATTTAGCAATTGTAATGGGTGGAAAAAATAGCAGTAATAGTTCACATTTAGTAGAATTATGTGAGCAAAAGCTACCTACTTATTTTATAGACGATGCTAATAAAATAATTGATGAAAATCAAATTATTAAAACTAATTGGAATGATAAGTCGGAAGAAATTATTCAAAATTATTTACCTGCAAAAAATACGGTGACCATACTTATGACCAGCGGTGCTAGCTGTCCAGATACAGTAGTGGAATCGGTGATTAGAAAAATTGCAGGTTATTATAATGTAGAGGAAGCCCTTGAAGAGGTTATCCAATTTTGGCAATCGCCCAACTAAGTGCTAAATTAAATTGCTCTTCTCTAGTCATATTTGTATTGTCTAAAACAACAGCATCTTCAGCTTGTTTTAAAGGACTTCTTTCTCTTGTAGTATCCATTAAATCTCGGTGTTGCAAATTCGCTTCAATTTCTTCTTTACGAATGGATGGATTGGTTTTTTGTAATTCTAAAAACCTTCTTTCTACACGAACAGCAGGGTTGGCTGTTACAAATATTTTAAGCTCTGCTTTGGGAAACACAACAGTACCAATATCTCTACCATCCATTACAATACCTTTGAATTCACCCATGGCTTGTTGTTGTGCTACAGCAAAGTCTCTTACTGTGCCAATGGTAGCCACTTCACTCACTTTTTCACTCACACGCATTTCTCTAATTTCAGCTTCTACATTTTCACCATTCAAAACCATATCACTTTTTAAACTTGTAGCATTGTATACAAAGTTTAATTTTATTGCTGCTAAGGCTTTTAGAATTTGCGCTTCATTATCAAAATCAATATTGTTTCTTAAAAAATAAAGTGCCACTGCACGGTACATAGCCCCTGTATCAATAAATACATATTCCAATTGAGCCGCTAAGGCTTTTGCCAAAGTGCTTTTTCCACAAGAAGAATAACCGTCAATAGCAATGATAATTTTATTCGGCATATTAAGCAACTGATATTGTTTCTGTTCTAGGAAGATTGGCATTACGAATAGCTATTTGACGAACCGCATTAGATACGACTCCTCTTAGAGCAGCTTTGGAAACTTCTTCTTCCCCTACCATGGCAGGTACACCCGCATCACCGCCTTCTCTTATGGATTGTACTAATGGTATTTCTCCTAAGAAAGCTAAATCATATTCTGTGGCTAAATTCTGCCCGCCTTGCTTTCCAAATAAATAATATTTATTGTTTGGCAATTCAGCAGGTGTGAAGTAAGACATGTTTTCAATTAAACCAATAATGGGCACTTTCACATTGGCCTGACCAAACATCGCAATAGCTTTTTTAGCATCGGCAAGTGCTACTGTTTGTGGTGTAGTTACAATTACTACGCCTGTTACAGGAACTGTTTGCATAATGGTTAAATGTATATCACCAGTGCCAGGAGGCATATCAATCACTAAATAATCTAGCTCTCCCCAATCAACATCGGTGATGAATTGACGAATAGCACTGCTCGCCATTGGACCTCTCCAAACCACTGCATCTTTTTCATCCACCAATAATCCAATACTCATTAATTTAATGCCATATTTTTCTAAAGGAATTATAATTCCATTTCCATCTCCATCTTTCATCATAGGTCTTTGACCTCTTACACCAAACATAATAGGAACACTCGGGCCGTATATATCGGCGTCCATTAATCCTACTTTAGCGCCACCTTCTGCTAAAGCCAAAGCCAAGTTTGCTGAAACAGTACTTTTTCCGACACCCCCTTTACCACTTACTACTGCAATAATATTTTTAACCTGCCCTAAAACCTTCTTTTCATCTTTTCTTAAACTGGTGGTATTAGAAGTAAAATTCACTTCAATAATAGCCGCCTTGTTCACTAGTAATTTAATGGCATTTTCACAGGCATTTTTCATTAAATCCTTCATAGGACAGGCAGGCGTTGTAAGCACAATGGTAAAGCTCACCTTATCGCCGTCCACTTGAAGGTCTTTGATCATATTTAAAGTAACCAAGTCCTTGCCCAAATCTGGTTCTTGCACATTACTTAAGGCCTTTAAAATATCCGAGCTAGTCATTATGGAAGTTTTTGTTAAAAAATTTAGATCGCTGCAAAGTTAACGCTCATTGCACTTATTTTGCTGTTTTAAGAGGCAGAATATTCAAAAATGGCTTCGATTATTTCAAGATTGAGGCTTAAATTTGCAAGTACATGAGAAAGGCATTATTTATAACTATGATTACCCTGGCTAGCTTTAGCCAAAACAAGGCCTATGCACAAACGGTCGATATTTACCGCGACTCTGTGATTCAATTGTATGGAGTTATTATGACGGCGGATAGTTTAAGGGCTATCCCTTTTGCAAGTGTTTTAGTCGATAAAAAAGGGCGTGGAACCATTACCAATAATGATGGGGTTTTCTCCATTGCAGTAAATAAAGGCGAGCGTATTACATTTTCTTGTGTAGGTTTTAAAGATAGAACCATCTTAATTCCATTGAAATTAGAAGGCAACCAATATAGTGTGATTCAATTAATGGTAAATGATACTAATTTCTTACCTGCCACCATTTTAAAGGCAAGACCTTCGCGCGCGCAGTTTGAAAGAGATTTTGTAAATGCCAAAGTGGATGACGACTTGTATGAAACTGCTAGAAAAAATACCAGCATGAGTCAGAAAAGAATTATTCTTTCAAGCTTACCTTATGATGGTAAAGAGGCAGTGGGTGCATCTTTGACACAACAAGCTTCTAAATATTATTACTCAGGGCAATTGCCTCCAATGAATATATTAAACCCAAGTGCATGGAGAAGTTTTATCAATGCATGGAAAAGGGGTGATTACAAATCAAAAAAATAATTTTATGGAAAATATTGCTGTGATTGGTGCTGGCACCATGGGTAATGGCATTGCACATGTTTTTGCACAAAGAGGTTTCAAGGTTCAATTAATAGATGCACAAGCCCCTGCTTTAGAAAAAGCAATGGCTACCATTGAAAAGAATTTAGACAGACAAATTTCCAAACAAACTATTACGGCTGAAGACAAAGCAAGTACGCTATCCAATATTCAAACATATACATCTATTGAAAAAGGAGTTGCCCATGCCAACTTAGTTATTGAAGCTGCTACCGAAAATGCAGAGATTAAAAAAAAGATATTCGTAAGTCTTGACCAATACGCAAAGCCAGCTTGTATACTGGCTACCAATACTTCTTCTATTTCAATTGCTCAATTAGCCGCTGCTACTAAGAGACCCACACTAGTTATTGGTATGCATTTTATGAACCCAGTGCCTATTATGAAATTGGTAGAAATTATTAATGGCAACGCCACTGCTGAAAGTGTAACGGATACCATCGTAGCCTTAACCAAAAAAATAGATAAAATTCCTTGCGTGGTAAAAGACGCGCCAGGTTTTATTGCCAATAGAATTTTAATGCCCATGATTAATGAAGCCATACATGCATTTTCTGAAGGCATAAGCGATGCTGCAACCATTGATCAAATTATGAAACTAGGTATGGCACATCCCATGGGGCCCTTACAACTAGCGGACTATATTGGACTAGATGTTTGTAAAAATATTATGACCATTATGGAAGAAGGTTTTAACAATTCAAAATACGCGCCTGCTGCATTATTAGTTAAAATGGTAGAGGAAGGAAAACTAGGTGTAAAAACGGGAGAAGGTTTTTATAAATACTAAGTCGGCTATATTAATTAGAGATCAAGGTTAATTTTACTTCTCTTAAATCATTGAATTTATTCAGCGCTTCTTCTAACCTGGCTTTGGGTATGCCAATTTTTAATTGTACAAATAATTGCGCTTCCTGTTCCGTTACCGAACAATTATATTGCTTCACAATCATCATCACTTCATTCATTTGATGATAATCAAAATTTAATTCATAGTTCAGTTCAATGGGCTTTTGCACAATGGGTGCTAATTGTAAAGCAAGTGTAGTAGCGGTTTTATATGCATTAATTAAACCAGGCACGCCTAATAAACTACCTCCAAAATAACGCACTACCACTACCATTATATTGGTAAGTTGTTTGCTATCTATTTGTCCTAGGATGGGTCTTCCTGCAGAACCCGCAGGCTCTCCATCATCACTGGCTCTAAATAAATTGCCTTCTACGCCTATTCTATAGGCCACACAAAAATGAACTGCTTTTGGATGTTCTTTTTTAAGTCCTGCAATAATTTTTTTACAAGTATCCACCGAATCTACTGGGTAAGAGTAGGCTAAGAACTTACTTCCCCTTTCCTTAAATTCAGCAATAGCTGGTATTTCAATGGTACTATAAAAATGAGGATCCATATAGGTAGGCGTTCTTAGAATTATTTGTTCAAAGCTAGTTCATAATGCATAATCATTTGTAACATTGTGGTATGAGTTTACAAGAAATAAAAATATTCCTAAAGCAGAAGCTGGCCTCTAAAATTGACGCGGTTGAATTGAGCAGTTTAATGGGCATGCTTATTGAGGCAGTTACTGGATGGAATAGGATGCAACAAATTGTAAATGTAAACACAGCATTCACCAAAGAACAGCAAGTGCAAATAGAAGATTATGCCGAGCAGTTATTATCGGGCAAACCTATTCAATATATTTTAGGCAAGGCCTGGTTTATGGGCAATGAATTAATGGTGAATGAACATGTATTAATTCCAAGACCAGAAACTGAAGAATTAGTAGAATGGATTATTTCTTATGCTAGTATAATGAATAAACCATTATCTATAATTGATATTGGCACTGGCTCTGGTTGTATACCCATTGCTTTAAAATTAGCCCTACCCTTATGTAGCCTTACAGGATTAGATATAAGTAAAGAAGCCTTAGCAGTGGCTGAAATCAATGCCAATAATGCAAAGGCTAGCATAGAATGGATAGAGCAAGATATTTTAAACACAGCAGCACTGGATCATACTTATGATATTATTGTAAGTAACCCCCCTTATATTCCTATCAGAGAAAAAGCAAATATGCAAGAACAGGTAGTGGGCTTTGAACCCTCCATTGCTTTATTTGTATCGAATGAAGACCCTCTTATTTTTTATAAAGCCATTGCTAAAATGGCTAAGCAAAATTTATCTACCAACGGACAATTATTTTTTGAAATACATTATGACCAAGGAAAAGCCATACTAGCTTTATTAGATGAACTTAATTTCCATGCTGAATTAAGACAGGATAGTTATGGTAAAAATAGAATGATTAGAGCAAGCATGAAATAGCTACTAAAAAAATTACTGAATTGCTTGAGTAATCACTAGCATTAAATAATTAGCATTAAATAATTAGAGACTTGAAATAAATTAGTGCGCTGGATTCACCGCAACTACAGGTGTAGCGCCTAAAGACTTTATAATTTGCATTACTTGTATAGTAACCCCTAAATTAGCCACGCTGTCTCCATTAATTACTACAGAAGGCTTCTCCGTTTCTTTTGCTAAAAATAATTTTAACTCATTGGGTAAGGCCTCAATAGTAACGGCAGCTGAACCAATAAATAATTTTTGATCTTTATCAATAGTCACCACTACAGTTTGCTTGGCCTTGGTATCGCTAGAAGCTTTAGGATTAGAAACCTTAATGACATTGGGGTTTGCTAAAGTAGATACAATTAAAAAGAATAATAATAATATGAATAATATATCATTCAATGCACCTGTATGCACTTCTGGAGAATTTCTTAATCGCTTTCTTAAGTTCATAGATTAAGAATGAGTAGTTTCTTGTAAAATATCTAAAAAGTCGGCGCTGGCAGTTTCCATTTTATTGGCCGTCTTATCTATTTGAGTAGATAAATAGTTATGACCCACATAGGCAATTAAACCAATAATTAAACCAGTAGCTGAAGTAATCATTTTCGTATAGATACCCCCTGCAATAGTATTTAAAGTATATTCTCCAGTAGAGGCGATGCCATAAAATAATTGAACCATACCTACAATGGTTCCTAGAAAACCAAACATAGGGGCAATACCAGCCACTAATGATAAAATATTTAAATTACGCTCCATAGAATACATTTCAAGCTTACCCACATTCTCCATACTTTTTTCAATAGCATCAATAGGCTTACCAATTCTCATAATACCTTTTTCAATCATTTTAGCCACTGGATTGTCGGCATTTTTAGCCATGCTTTTTGCCGCATCAATATTTCCAGATAAAATATGATCCTTAATGATGAACATAAATTTAGGATCCATGGTGCCCGCTTTTTTAATAGCTAAAACACGCTCAATAAAAACAAAAATGGCAATTACTAAAAGTATGTACAATGGATACATAATCCATCCCCCTTTTTGCAATAAACTCAATAATGAAATTTTATCCTCAGCAACTTGTAACAAAAAAAGCATAGCGTTAAATTTATGAATTAAAGTTAAATCGTTTTGTTTGAAAATGAAAGGATGTGAATAACTATCAATTTGTTAAATTATTTCCACCAATTTCACCAGCACTTCTACCGACTTTTCCATATCGGAAACAGCCACCCACTCATGCTTGCTATGAATAGCTTGCATACCTGTAAATATATTAGGAGTGGGTAGGCCCATAAAACTCATACGACTCCCGTCCGTACCACCTCTTATGGGTGTGACAATGGGCTTTAAGCCTACTAATTTATAGGCATCTTTCGCCTTTTCAACAATATGGGGATGCTGATCAATTACTTCTCTCATGTTGCGGTACTGCTCCTTAATTTCCATAGTAATGCTGGCCTTGGAAAAGTCCGGTTCTGTTGCAATTACTTTTTGAGCAATTTCATATAACCTTTCAGCATGTATTTTTAATTGAGCCGTATCAAAGTCGCGAACTAAAAATTCAATGCGCGCTGTTTCCGCACCTCCTTCAATATGATTAGGATGAATAAATCCCATACGCCCTTCTGTATGTTCAGGACTCCACTGATTTTTAGGTAAGGCAGCTAAAATAGCTGCAGCAATTTTAATGGCATTTTGTAGTACCCCTTTTGCAGCACCTGGATGTGCAATTACTCCATGAATATTTAATATTAAACTATCGGCGCTAAAGGTTTCCATTTCAAAACTAGCCAGCTCACCTCCATCTAATGTATATCCAAAATCGGCGCCTAGTTTTTTTATATCTAAATGTTCTGTGCCTCTTCCCACTTCTTCATCGGGTGTAAATAAAATTTTAATACTGCCGTGTTCAATATTTTTATTTTTCATTAAATAACTAGCCATTTCCATGATAATGGCTACGCCCGCTTTATCATCCGAACCCAATAAAGTTTTTCCAGAAGCAGTAATAATCGACTTACCTATAAAATTCTTTAAATAAGGATAAGCAGCTGTTGTAATTATTTGTGTTGGATCGTCTGGTAGTATAATAGGTGCTCCATTATAATTTTCATGTAAAATAGGTTTAACATTCGTACCACTGCAATCGGGCGCTGTATCTACATGCGCGCAGAAACAAACAATGGGTACTTTCCTATTATGTGTTGCAGGAATAGTAGCCATTACATAACCATTAGCATCCATGGCGGCATCTTCTATGCCCATTTGCTGCAATTCAGCTACCAATATTTTAGATAAATTTTTTTGTTTTTCTGTAGAGGGGAAGCTAGTGGAATAAGGGTCGCTCTGCGTATCTACTTGCACATATCTTATTAAACGATCGGCTACTTCTAATGATTTTAATCCCATAACTAAAGATAATAAAAATGTCCCGACACCTTAGTAAGACGCGGGACATTTTATAGAAATTATAAAACCTTTTAAGGCATAATAATACTTGATGGAGAATCGATTTTCACCAATTCTAAAGCAAAGGTTAAGTCCTGACCTGCTAAAGAATGATTCGCATCTAAAACCACTACTTCTTCTTTCACTTCCACTACGATCACTTGAAATTGTTGTCCTTGACCATTATTCATAGTTAAAGCCATTCCAACTGTTGGATTTAAATCTGCAGGAAATTGTGCTTTCGGAAATTCAACTATCATTTCAGGTTGTTTTGGACCATAGGCTTCCATAAAAGGAATATTAATCGTCTTTTTCTCACCCACAGTCATACCTAAAACGCCACTATCGAATCCAGGAATAACCATTCCTTTACCCACTTCGAATTCCAAAGGAGCTCTTCCTTCTGAAGAGTCAAATGTCTCACCACTAGTTAAAGTACCGTGATAATGCACTTGAATGGTATCCCCATTTTTTACTTGTTGCATATTGTTTATTTTTAGTAAGGCACCTAGGGTGCAAAGGGCAAAAGTACATAATTATGGCAGATAAACTAACTTTGCGTAATGGATAGAAAACCGAGGATTATTTTTATGGGCACTCCTGCTTTTGCGGTAGCTTCTTTAAGCGCCTTATTAGCAGCTAAAATGAATGTGGTAGCGGTTGTGACGGCTCCAGATAAGCCAGGGGGTAGAGGCATGCAACTTCAACAAAGTGCTGTAAAACAATTTGCCATTGAAAATAATTTACCGGTACTTCAACCAGAAAAACTAAAATCACCCGAATTTTTCGAGGCCCTCAAAAACCTGAATCCCGACCTACAAGTAGTAGTGGCTTTTAGAATGCTTCCGGAAATTATATGGTCTTTTCCGCCCATGGGTACTTTAAATGTGCACGGTTCTTTACTACCTCAATATAGAGGAGCAGCTCCAATTAATTGGGCCATTATCAATGGAGAAAAACAAACTGGGGTGACTACTTTCCAATTACAACATGCCATTGATACTGGTAATATTTTATTACAAGCACCCATTGAGATTAGCGCCAATATGACTGCAGGCGAACTACACGATACGATGAAAGAAGTAGGTTCAACCTTACTTGTAAAAACAATTGAAGGGCTCAATAATAATTCTATTCAAGCCAAGGCACAATCGGAAATAAGTGTTGATTTAAAACATGCGCCTAAAATATTTACAAAGGACTGTGAAATTAATTGGGAGAACCCAGCTGCAAGTATTCATAATTTAATTAGAGGACTAGCGCCATTTCCTGGAGCCATTACCAAAATAGAGGGGAAAATGGTGAAATTATTTACTACACATATAATTGATTCACCCGCTGCAGAAAAACCAGGAACTTTTTTAACTGATGGGAAAACATTTGCAAAAATTGCTTGCAAGGGTGGCTATATTGGCATTGATGACATTCAATGGGAAGGTAAAAAAAGAATGCCCATTACCGATTTTTTAAGAGGCTATAGAAAACCTATTTAAAAAGGCTCTTATTTATTTAGCGCAGCATTAAATTCTTCAAGCGTTACTAATCCTTGATGTCTCCAAGTCTCTTTACCATTTTTAAATAGTATAAAAGTAGGCAAGCCTTCCGACTTCAAAGATTTCATCACTTCAATATCTTCTCCACCATCCACTGCTAAAAAATAAAAAGCAGCGGCAGGTTTTTGTTTTAAGCTTTCAAGCACAGGTAACATTTTTCTACAAGGTGGGCACCAATCGGCACCAATATCCACTAGTACTATTTTATTATTCGCTATAGTTTTATCAAAATCTTCCACACGCATTTGCGCTTTATTCCCGGCACCTTCCACCGGAAAACCATTCATTTTCCAATTACTCATACCACCTTCCAAATTAATAACTTTAAACCCTTTTGCTTCTAGTGCTTCTTGAGCAGAAGCGCTTCTACCACCCGCTTGACAATACACATATACAGGTAAATTTTTATCTAAGTGCTGTGTTCTATCTGCAAATTCTTTTGGGTCTAACCAATTAGCTTGTAAAGCATGCTTGATATGACCTCCATTAAATTCAGTGGAGGTTCTTACATCTAAAACTTGAATATTTTTAGCAGTAATCGCTTCTTTATAAGCAGCAGCATTTAACAATTTAGATGAACTTGTGCTAGTTTGCGCACAACTCATTATAAAACTTCCCATTAACAAAAGGAAAGTACAGAATTTACATTTCATAGAAATAATTAATAAGTAACTGAAATCTGGAAAGTCTTATTGGTAATGCCTAAGATAGCAGCAGCCGCATCACTTAAACGGTATTGAATTGAATTACCTACTTCAGGTAAGGCATTGATAACTTTAGCGCAAATACTTTTTAAATCGGAAGTGGTAATTCTAACAATGGTACCAACGGGTAATTGATTAGTTAAGATATAAAACTTTTTATCTTCCCATCCACTTACACTTTTAAAAACAGCAGCCGTACCTTCTAAGGTTTGAAAACTTGCCGACTTTTTTTGATTGGTAAATAAACTTGCAAAATAACCTTCTTCTAATTCCGTATTATTCACAAGCATTGTAGACTTATGCAAGCTATCAGACAATCTCATTTTTTCTTTATTGTCCGCAATTAACTTCAGCGGCTCCGGATTTTTAAGTGGCACATAAGCACTGTGTTTACCACGACGCTTTTTACCTTTTTTGGAGATGCCTTTTTTACCCTTCTTTTTCGAATGAATAGTTGCCTTTTTCTTATATTGGGCAGTTGTCTTTACTGCATGCTTTTTGGTCTGCTTATGCTTGGCGGCATAAGAAGACAATTGGCCAGTAAGGCCAATGACAAGAAAGAACAGTAAAATCCATCTTTTAAACATCTGGCAAAGGTACAAAAATGAATTACAAAGAAAGTAGAAAATATGTTAATTATATATTTATGTAATATATAATTCTCAATAATTCAATATCCTCCATTCATTTGGATAGTAATTATTGGACCTATTGGGAAGTAATTTTGCCCAACCTAAACGGGTATTTTTATACTGAATGGCATGCCAGCCTTTACCCCCAGGCAAATTCAAATCGGCCCTTCTTAAATATTGCAAGGCGGTGGCTTCGTCCAATTCCATGGTTTGAAAGGGTAGATTTTTCCAAGTACTCATGGCAAGTGCATGTGCTGGAATTAAGTCAGCTCCTTTAATACTTCCTATAGCCAAGCCCATTTTTTTTACATACAAGTTTTTAAGCAGTGTATTATAAGCATCCTTAAAAGTCAATGCTAAAGCAATAATATTTTCTTGATGATTGATAAAATAATAATCTTCCGGCAAAGAAAAATGTGCATTCAACACCTCTGTTTCTTTTTTAGTAATGGCAGTGGTTACAAAAGAAGAGTCATAATAAGCGTTACTAGTAGAAAGTTCTTTTTTAAATACCGTTAAGAAAAAACCCTCCCCTTTTACTTTATCTGGATAAAACCTGTAACCATTTGAGTGGTGCACTGGACTTTCGCTTTTAATAATATTCCAAGCATCTATAATATTTAAATCAATACTTTTCATTCCTTCTATGGAAGCAATTTTATCTAAAATATTTTCATCTTCTTGCATTGAATAAGAGCAGGTAGAATAAATTAAATAACCCCCTTCTTTCAAGCAATCTATACTATCATCAATTATGCGCGACTGCCTTACACTACAATGCTGCACTGCATCAATACTCCAGTGCTCAATAGCATCTGGGTCTTTTCTAAATAAACCACTCCCACTGCAAGGCGCGTCTATTAATACAATATCAAAAAACTGAGGCAATGCTTTAAAATGAGAAGGGTCGTTCTGTGTGACTACAATATTATCAGCTCCCCACTTAGTAGTATTCTCTACCAAAATGGCATTTCTATTTTTAATAGTTTCATTGGCTACTACTAAACCCTTTTGAAAATAGTTAGCAAGTAAACTGGTCTTACCCCCTGGCGCTGCGCATAAATCTAAAACATGCATTGGGCCAGGATTAGGTGCAATTTGTTCTAAGGCATGATGCAAAAACATACTACTGGCTTCTTGCACATAATAAGCCCCTGCATGCCATAAGGGATCAAGTACAAATAAGGGGCGCTCTTTTAAATAGAATCCATCAGCACACCAAGGTATAGGACTTGCCTGTTCAAAAAAAGAAGAAGGGTTTTCTTTAAATGATTTTTGGGTGTTTATTCTTATAGAAGTAATCGACTCCTTTAACGCATGCGTTTGTATAAATGCCTGTTCATCGAAACCAGGTAAGCCTTTTAAAGATGATATGAACGAGTTAGGTAGCAATGTATAAATAGTTTAAAAGCGGATGATAAAGTTTTCTTTTTCTAATTGTTCCTGTCTAAAAAATACAATCCCTAATTTAAATAAATCAATTGTAAGCTTAACTTCTTTATGCATTTTAATTGTCTCCCAACTCGCTTCCATTTCTTTACTATCATGTATGCCATCAAAAATTAAAATACTTTGGGTATTTAGTTTTTTTAAAGCAGCATTAAAATAACTTGTTAAATCTTCTGCATTTTTATTTTGCTTTACAAATAAAAGGCCTATAGAATCCGTATTTTCTATCTCTTCTATAACCTTTGCTATGCTTGAAGGTGCGGCTTCCAATTCCATTACATTGGCTGGCATGTAATAAGCTACCATACGAATGACTAAGGCACGGTATTTATTAGAATAATTAGCTTCTTGCCTAAGCCCTTTATTATTTAAGACGGAACGAATAAAACTATATACAAATGGAGAATGCACACCATGCCCTTTCCCATTGGAAGCATTAAAATAGTATTTTAAATAATTAAGCAGTGTAAATGGAAATGTATAAGGCATGTTATTTTCTTTTCCAACATTCGAAGTCAAAAGAAAATATATGTTTTTCATCGGCTGCGTTTTGGGTACTGCTTTCCAATTCCCAATCTGCATTTAATTTAGGGAAATAAACATCGCCTTCAATGGTCGTATGCACCCTTGTTAACCATATTTTTTGTGCTAGTGGTAAGGCCATCTCGTAAATTTCACCACCACCAATGACTAATAATTCATTATAACTAAATTTTGTAGCTAGTGCTATAGCTTCTTCCATGGTATGCACCACAGTCACGTCTTCACTTACCCAATTTTTATTACGCGTAATAATAATATTCAATCTTCCATTTAAAGGCTTACTGCCCATAGACTCAAAAGTTTTACGCCCCATTAATATAGGCATACCCCAGGTAGTGTTTTTAAAAAAGCGCATATCCTTAGGTAAATGCCATAATAATTGATTGTTTAAACCAATGGCATTGTTTTCAGAAGCCGCTACTACTAGGGTTATATTCATTTATATTATTTTAAACAGCCACTGGCGCTTTAATACTTGGATGTGCTTCATAATGCTCTAAAGTAAAATCAGAGAATTGAAAAGAGAAAATATCTTTTACTTCTTTATTAATTTTCATAGTAGGAAGTGGAAAAGGTTTTCTTGACAATTGCAAGTTTGCTTGCTCCACATGATTATTATACAAATGCACATCGCCAAAACTATGGACGAAGTCTCCGTATTCTAAACCACAAACTGAAGCAATCATCATAGTAAGTAATGCATAAGAAGCAATATTAAAAGGCACGCCTAAAAATACATCGGCACTGCGTTGATACAATTGGCAACTTAATTTTCCATCGGCCACATAAAATTGAAACATATTATGACAAGGCATTAAAGCCATCTTCGATAAATCACCCACATTCCAAGCACTTACAATTAACCTTCTGCTATCGGGTGTCTTTTTTATTTGTTCAATTAATTCTGAAATTTGGTCAATCACTACGCCATTCGCGCCTTCCCAACTTCTCCACTGTTTTCCATAGACCGGACCTAGATCACCATTTTTATCGGCCCACTCGTCCCAGATACGTACTCCATTCTCATTTAAATATTTAATGTTCGTATCGCCATTCAAAAACCAAAGTAATTCGTAAATAATACTTTTCAAGTGTAGCTTCTTGGTGGTTACCATGGGAAAGCCTTCTGCCAAGTTAAAACGCATCTGATATCCAAAACAACTTTTGGTTCCAGTTCCAGTTCTATCGGTCTTTTCAGCCCCTTTGTCAATAACGTGTTGTAGTAAATTCAAGTATTGTTGCATAGTGCAATTTACAACCAATACCTTTTATCTAGAAATCATTTTTTGGCCTTCCTGCGCGCCAATTCTTGCCTTATGAAAAGCAGCTCCCTACTGGTTTGGCCATTGACGCTTGAATTTTCCTCTGCCCTTCTCATTAAATAAGGAATCACATCCTTAATGGGCCCAAATGGCAGGTATTTGCTAACATTATACCCCTCCTTAGCCATATTAAAACTAATAGGATCGCTCATACCATATAATTGAGAAAAATGCACATGAGGGTCACCAGCTGGAATGCCTTTTTCTATCATGAGTTGAGCAATTTTCAAATTACTTTGTTCATTATGAGAGGCAAGTATTAATGAAACGGTCTCTTTGTTTTGAATACAAAATGCTGCTGCATCATTAAAATCTTTATCGGTGGCTTCTTTATCAATATGTATAGGAGATGCCACACCATGCTCTTTAGCGCGAAGTCTTTCTTTTTCCATATAGGCACCGCGAACAAGCTTCGCACCTAGTTTGAAATTTTTTTCTTTAGCAATTTTATGAGACAACTGTAAAAAATGGTATCGGTCGTTTCTATATAATTGATAAGTATTATACACCACTACTTTCTCTTTATTATAAACGGCCATTAATTCAATGGCTAGTCTATCAATAGGATCTTGTATCCAGGTTTCTTCTGCATCTAATAAAATACCCACGCCTTTTTCAGAAGCCAAATCACAAATAGCATACATTCTTTCTTTCACGCGCTCCCAAGCTGTATCTTCCATTTCGCTGTTATGTATGCCACTTCTTAGTCTTGGCGCTTCATTTAAAGTTTCTAATAACTGTAAACTTGCAATACCTGTTATTTTAATACTTACAAAAGGAATATTATTTTGAGTGGCTGCAAATGTTACTGCTTCCATTATTTTTTCAGTAACATTATCAAAATTCTCTTCTCCTTCTTTCGCCTCTACTCCATAATCTAAAATTACTTGCACCCCATATGCACCTAATTGCTTAGCCACTCTTGCAGTTTCTTCTAAAGTTTCTCCTCCTACAAATTGATTAAATATAGTGCTGCGAATTAAACCATTCAAAGGCAAACCAGCATTCATTAATGCAGGCGTTAACTTAGTAGCTAAAGAAACAATAATAGGACTTTGTATCACAGAAAAAAGAAAGCGCGCTCGTTTTAATTCAGCGGTAGATTTATATGCAAATGCAATTTGGGTATTGTCTAAAGATAGGCTCATGCTAACGTTCATTCGTATCACAAATATCGGTAGTAAATCTTAAAAATCAAAGGATTATAGTCATTAAATAAGAGTTAAGTATCTTTATAATTGTAATTACGCTTCTTATAAAAAAACAGTTTTTATGAAAATTCTTTCCACCGATGTTTTCTTGTTTAAAATTCCCATGACGCCTTTTACCATTGCTACCGGGACCATGCACTATGCACAAAACATAGTTATTAAAATTCATACCGATGAAGGCATTATTGGATGGGGAGAATGTTCTGCTTTTCCTATGATTGTAGGCGAGACGCAGTTAAGCTGTTACAATATTGCCAAGGATTTTGCTACTTACCTGAAAGGCAAAGACCCTTTAGCCATTGAAGAAAGGTTAGCTGAACTAGATACGATTATTGCTGGCAACTATACCGCTAAAAGTGCATTTGATTTAGCCTTATACGATATTGCAGCCAAGGCAGCAGGCAAACCCTTGTATGCATTTTTAGGAGGAAAGTCCAAACCCATTGAAACCGATTTAACCATTGGTATTGATACACCCGAAAGTATGGCCAAGGATGC
>CAIJZF010000248.1 GCA_903825095.1 uncultured Bacteroidota bacterium
CGTTTAGGAGATGAAGTATACCGCTTATCCCCAGTAGGTAAAATTACAGAAACATTATCCCAACCAAACAGCCCTATCAGAATTGGACTTGTAAACAGTTTGGACTATATGTTGCTGTTGAAAAAATATATCGCTAAGGAAGAACCATCATACAAGTTAGGTGATATTGGACTCAAATATGCCAAGTTAGGTAAAATCGAATATAATGGTAGTCTAGATACTCTATTCAGAGAAGATCCAATTAAATTCATCGACTACAACATTCGAGATGTTGAAATCATTGAGGTATTAGAGGATAAATTGAAGTTCATTGAATTGACTATTTTGATTTCCCACTTATGCCATACACCATATGAATCAATCTACTATAATACAGCATTAAATGAGGGAGCGATTCTAACGTATTTAAAACGCAAGGGTGTTATTGCACCCAATAAACCGACTACTACAAATCCATCAATTAGAGAGCTTGAACTCGGTGATCACGTTATACATCAACGTGGTACTCCAACAATTGAAGGTACTGTATATAGCTTTGAGAAAGACAATATTGTAGTAAAAACAATGTCTGGAAAGTATTTAAACCGTTACCCTAAAACAATCCGTAAAAAAGATAGTTACGCAGGTGGTTATTTACTTGATCCTATCCCTGGATTATATTCAGATGTAAGTGACCTTGACTTTACCTCACTATATCCTTCAATTATCAAATCATTGAATTTGGGTGTCGAAACATTGGTAGGTAGAATTGTTACAAAGAACAACTACGAGCAATATAATTCACTTGAGCAGTTAAAGAAACTTGATCCCGAAGAAAAACTACACATACAAAAACTAGTTAAATCTACTTATGCTCTAAAAGATGCTACAATAGCAGCAGGTGCTTTAATTCGTTTAATAGAAGACAATAAATGGACTATTTCAGCTAGTGGAGCATTTTATAGAACAGATCAAAAGAGTATTGCTTGTGAAGTACTAGAGGATTGGTTTGATAAACGAGAGCACTATAGAGCACTTAAGAAAACAGCAGGTAAAGAGGAAGATTGGGTAAACTATAAGCTATATGACTTGTATCAAATGGCCTTCAAAATCCTCCAAAACGCATTATATGGTACATATGCAATCAATTCATGGCGTTTTACTGATGGATTCAAAATATGTTCTGCTGCAATTACAAATAGTGGACAACGTTTAACTAAAGAATCTATTACATTTGTAAACGACTATATTTCAGAACAATTAGATATTGACCCTAAAACATTTGTAATTGCATCTGATACAGATTCACTTTATATGGAGTTAACTGACCTACTAAAGCACAGAAACCCAGATTTAAATTACGAAGACCGTAAGGAAAAAATTAACCGATTACTTATCTTGACCGAGGAACTACAGCAGGTAGCAAACGATAATCTGAACAATATATCGCAGGATCTATTCAATATGACCGAAGCACACCACTTTGTACTCAAACAAGAGGTAATCGCTGAAAAAGCATATTGGTCTGGTAAACGCCGTTACGCAATGTATATTGTAAACAAAGAGGGTGTTGAAATCGAGGAACTAGAGATGAAGGGTCTAGACATTATGAAATCCAATTTCCCCCCTCTATTTAGAAACTTTGGAGAAAACCTAATCAAAAATATTCTATTTGGTAAACCAAAAATTGAAATAGATAAAGACGTAATGGAATTCAAACAAATGGTAGGTGAAATTGAATGGATCAAGCTATTAAAACCAACCGGATTGAAGAAAATGGGTGAATATATTGAGCGTAGACCTATGGCCGGTGAATTATTTACTAAACTTAAATTAAAATGCCCAGTAAACACTAAAGCAGCTATTAGATACAATGATTTCTTGAAATACAAAAAACTAAATGTCAAGTACCCTGAATTTACAATTGGAGACAAAATGTACATTGCTAACTTGAAACCAAACCCATACCAGATTGATGCTATAGGATACAACGGATATAATGATCCAGATGACATTACTGAATTGATCAACAAGTATATTGATAGAGATGGTTTATTTGATAGTGTAATGCGAAACAAATTAGAAACAGTATACAATGATATTGGATGGAGCTTCAATTTGAATCCTTTTAAGGCGAAATTTTTTAACTTTTCATAATATGTATAACAAATAAAATAAAATAAAATGGACAATTTCGATTTAAAACAATATTTGGCTGAAAATAAGTTAAATGAAGGAGCTTTAATGGATGAATCTTCTTTAGAAAGAAAAATCCAACAATATGTGTCTCAAGTATCAGACCGTATTAATGAACTTGGTTCTTTAAACCCCCAACAATCTATAGATCAAATAAAAGATTTAGTAGCTTCAATAAAATATCTTACTGACGAATTAGATTTTGATTTAGTATAGAAAAACTTTAAAAAACCCTTTATAGAAAAGCTTGCCTACCAGCAGGCTTTTTCTTATCTTTAACACATGGTAAATAAATTAGTTCTACAATCGGTTATAAACAAATACTACTTGGGCGAAAACGAGTCCGTCAAGTGGAAAATCAAAGACAAAACCCTCACAATTGACTTTATGTCGATTTCAAAGGAGGTAATAGGTAAGATCACTCACAACAATATTGATATTGAGAATAGTGAGTTGGCCATTTTCGATACCAAAAAACTATTAAACCTGTTAGGTATTACACAGGGTGATTTAATGTTTGAGTTAGAGAAAGGCAGATCAGTCTATACCAAAATGAAATTTGCAGATGCATCTTTTAACTTGACATATGCTTTAGCTGATCCTTTATTGATTGGTAAAGTAGGTGCTGTAAGTGAACCTGAATGGGATGCTATACTTCCACTTGAGAAAGAAAATGTCGACAATCTAGTTAAAGCAAAATCCGCTTTAGCGGGAGTTGGTCTATTAACAGTATCTGTTGATAAAGACTTAAATGACGACGACATGTGTGTATTCACATTTGGAGATGAGCAGGGTCACAACAACAAAATCACATACCAAATGTATGGTCTAATCAAACAAGAAAAATGTGAAATCCCATTCAACTCAGATATATTCAAAAACATATTCCAAGCAAATAAAGACCTTGAACGCGGCACTTTATATTTGAGCTACCAAGGCTTAATGAAACTAGAATTTAAATCAGAAGACACTACTAGCGAATACTACATGGTTCGTAGAGAAGAATCAAGTTTTTAATACGTATAACATATGGGAAATATAAGATTATTAAGTATATTAAATGAGGTTTTAAATGAAGTAGGTGATCTACAACATATTGAACCTTCCCCATACTCAAAATCCTCAGAATCAACTTATAAATTCTCAGTTAATTTGGATGGAGAAGACGCTCCAGGTGAAGTAGTATTTCAATCAATAGATGAATATGTTCACCCAAATGATTTAAAAGTCACGTCTCGAATATTTAGAGATAATTTTAATGGAGATTTATCTACTATATTTAATGTAGGGTATCAAATAGGGGGAAAAACAACCCAATACCAAAAGTCTGATATAAAAAATCTCTACATTGTAATGAAAACAGTAGTTGAGATTATAAAAGATTTTATTAAAACAAATCAACCATTTGGAGTTGTTTTTTTTGAAGATAATAAAAATAGTGAAGTTGGAATAGATAAACAAAAAAGACTGTTTAATCATGCCGTTTCCAAAAATCATTTACCCCCAAACTATAGAATGGAAGAAGGGAAAATTGGAGAAATGGAAATGACCATTATTTATAAGAGTAAAATGGAATAGCTTGTCTATTCAAATAAGTTTTCGTATATTACAGTTATAAATTAAAAATTAGTTATGGAAGAAACCAAACGACGCGGTCGTCCCGCTAGAGACGAGAATGACACACAATCCAATTTATGTACAATTAAGGATCCATCCATGGAGCCCTTTTATATTGTCAAAGATTCAACTAATTTTACCGTTGTAGAAAGATCTACATCCACTAGAGGATTTGCTGGGAAAGAAGCAACCGGTAAAGAAACCGAGAAAGTAGTAGGTTACTACTCCTCATTCAAAAATGCGCTAAACCGCGTAGCCAAAGAAAAATTTTATCAAAACCAAGCCGAATACGATACCATTCAAGATTATATCGGTACTTGGAATACAGTTAAAGAAGGAATGGAAACAATGTTAAACAAAGTAGAGTTATGAGTAAATTAGAAGCATTATTTGATGCGGTAATCGTTAAGCCGCTTGAACTAGAAGAAACACAATTTGGTTCAATCTTTATCCCAGATGCAGGAAAAGACAGAAACGAACAAGGAGAAGTAGTAGCAGTAGGACCTGGATCCGAATATGGAGGGATTGGATTTGTTCCAACTCAAGTAAAAGTAGGAGATATTGTAATCTTACCTACAATGGGATTCTCAAGATTGCAATTCCAAGGTGATGAGTACTACATCGGAAAAGAAAGAGAAATTTTAGCTAAAGTAAATAAAGAAGAAAATGAGTAAGAGAATTGAATTTGGAGCAGAAGCTCGAAAAAAGTTAGTTAAAGGTATTGACACCTTAGCAGACGCGGTAGTAGCAACTTTAGGTCCAAACGGACGTAATGTTGTATACATTGAGAATGGAGTGGTGGTTTCAACAAAAGATGGTGTATCTGTAGCAAAACAAATTGGTTCATTGGAAGATCCAATTGAGGATTTAGGTGCTCAAATGGTAAAACAAGCAGCTATTAAAACATCTGATCACGCTGGAGATGGTACAACAACATCTACTTTATTGGCTCGTGAGTTAGTTAAAGGTGGTTTAACCAAATTAAACGAAGGGGCAAATGCCGTTGAGATCAAACGTGGAATTGACGCAGGTGTAAAACAAGTACTTTCAACATTGAAATCCAATTCAGAGAAAATTTCATCTGAAGAACAATTAGAGCAAATTGCTACTATATCAGCAAACAACGATCCTGAAGTAGGTAAATTGATCTCTCGTGCTATGGAAAAAGTAGGCCGTGAAGGTGTAGTTTATATTGAGGAATCTAAAACAGACGAAACATATTTGGAAGTTGTAGAAGGTATTCAATTTGAACGTGGTTACAAATCCCCATATTTTGTTACCAATAACAGCACAATGACAGCAGTCTTAAATGATTGTTACATCTTGATCGCAGACCACCGTTACAACCCAGTTAAAGAATTGGTTCACATCTTAGAAGGCGTAGCTCAAAGTGGAAAATCTTTGTTGATCATTGCAGAAGATATCGATGGTGAAGCATTAGCTGCACTTATTGTAAACAAAATGCGTGGTACATTAAAAGTAGCTGCTGTTAAAGCACCTGACTTTGGTGAGCGTCGTAAATTGATCCTTGAGGATATTGCTATCTTAACTGGTGGTAAAGTGTTTGACAAGGAAAAAGGAATGAAATTGGATAAATTTGATTTTGCTTGGTTAGGTAAAGCTCAAACAGTAACAGTTACTAAAGAAAAAACTACAATCGTTGATGGTGGTGGTGAAGAAGAAGCAATTACAGCAAGAGCAGAAGAGCTTACAGCACAAATCGAAAAAGCTTCTACACCATTTGAAGCAGAAAAATTACAAGAACGTTTATCTAAATTTGTGGGTGGTGTTGCTTTAGTTCACGTAGGTGGAAGTACTGAAACCGAAATGAAAGAGAAAAAAGATCGTGTAGACGATGCTTTACATGCTACACAATGTGCTCTGGAAGATGGTATTGTACCAGGTGGAGGCTCAGCTTTATTATATGCTCGTGAAGGTATTACTTACTCAAAATCTGAATCAGATGATTTCAAATACGGTAAAAAATTAGTTTACAAAGCATGTGGTAAACCTTTTGAAACGATTTTACACAATGCAGGATATGCTGAAAGTGATATGTACCCAATCAACATGGAAATTGGTAAAGCTGACAATGTATGGAGTGGTTACAACATCAAAACTGAAACTATCGTTAACATGAAAGAAGAAGGTATTATCGATCCCCATAAAGTGACTAAAAACGCACTTATGAACGCTGCTTCAATTGCAGGAACAATCCTATTAACAGAATGTACAATCGTTGATACCCCAGAAGATAAAAAAGAATCTGGAATGGATCCGATGATGGGAATGATGTAATGGAACAAGTAGAATTCAATGAATTAATCGCTGAACGAGTACCACCTTCTGATAGATGGTCACTCGTTGGCGATTCTACTAAAACAGTATACAATTCACTTACAGAAGTTTTAGAGGCGTGGTTTGAAAAAAACCAAGAGAAAGCGGAGTTCCGTTTAGCTCCTTTAGACAGTAAAGTCTATGTTATCCGAACTGAAAACAAAACACCTGAACCTCCTAAGCGATATAACATTTACGGGGATTTTACGTAATTTTAGATTCTTCATATATTTATAATCGAACAAAATATTTGATTATGAATTGTAAAAAATGTGATACAAATCCAAAAAAGTACAATAATGGGATGTGTAAATCTTGTAATACTGAATATATGAAGCGATATAGAAAAACAGATAATTACAAGCAATACCAAGAAAAAAATTATGAGGAAACTCGTGAATATCGTTTAGAATGGAAGAAAAAATACTATCAAGAAAACAAAGAAGATAGAGCTAAATATGTGAGGGAATATAAACTAAAAAATCCTCATATTAAAATCCAAGCTAGTATAATATCATATATTAGCCAAAGTTTAAAAAAGCAAAAAAAAAGTATAGAATATCTAGGTTGCTCTTGGGATATATTTTACAAACATACTGAACAACAATTTTTACCTGAAATGAATTGGGAAAATTATGGGGAGATATGGGAAGTAGATCACATTATCCCATTAAGTAAAGAAGGAAGTTTCCACTACAAAAACACCCAACCCCTATTTAAAACTACAAAAATAGCAGAAAGTTTTGGATATGTGGGATATATAGGAAATAGAAATAAAAGTAATAAGCTTTTGTAATATGTATAATAAAGTACTTTAAATGGAAAAAGATTTAATTAGAATGCAAGAATTGGCTGGTTTAAAAGAAGCTAAACTTGATACTCCAAACCCTGAACTTAACGATTTAGTTAAACAAGTTACAGGTATGTTAGGATTTAAATCTTACCAAATGGAAGTTATTTCAGCTTATAATGAATATTTTATTGCTCTACCAGTTAAGGCAATTCCACTTAATGCTATGATCCGTTTGATAAAAATATTACCTGAAGGTAGTTCACTTGGAGTATGGGATAATTTAAATAAAGGACTTTCTATTAGAACTCCATATCAAGTAAGATAATTATGAAATTAACAGATATATTACGCGAAATCGAAGGTGACGAAGATGGGATGAAACAAATGAAGGTCAATTACGACCTTGCTGTTCAACCAACGGATTTAAACGCAGCCCTCGATGCTATGAACAATACCGCTAACTATGGTATTTACGCGCAGAATATGCGTGACCCAAAAGCTATTGTAAAAGCATTTGGTCCTTCAATCCCTGCTCAAAAAGCTGGAGCGGCTTGGAAAGATTGGGATTCTCGCTCAGAAGACGAAAAAGCATTCAAGATAATTGATATCAAAAATAGAGTACCTGAAGTATGGGATGCTACTCAAAAAGAAGCAGAAGCAGGATTTGAAAGATGGCAAGCCGAAGGAAACGATGGTAGCCTAAACGACTATTTATTTTCCCTCCCAGGTAAATCACTACCAAAAAACCTAGTTGGTACGTACGGTAAAAATTACTACCCAATGAAAACACCAGACAATTTGAAAAAATATGGTGGTAAGTTGGAACAAGATGTCCACTATATAGTAAAAGATGGAAAAATTATTTTCCCTTCAACACTAGAAAATCCATACAAAACAAAACCATATTTGTCTAAAGTATTGAAAACAATTATGGACAATGCAAAAGTAGAATATACTTTAGTAGATATTGAGCAAGATGGAGGTGAAGCACCAAAAACAGTAGAGAAACCAAAAGCTGATACTGTACCACCATTATCTGTAACTGCTGATAGTTTAGATAAAATAGACAAAATCCGTAAAGCATTCCAAAAAGAAATTGGAGAGGTACCTACAGCAAAATACGAAACTGAATCTACTAAAACAGAAGATGGAATTCAATACAAATTAGTTGTAACTGGTATTTCAAAAGACCAAAGACAAAAACTTTTAGTGAAAAAAGCTACATTAAAAGAGGAAATGGATTTTGATTTCGATCTATACAAAATGCAAAAGTTAGCAGGATTATGACACAAGAACAATTACGTATGCAAATGTTGGCTGGTGTAATCACAGAAAGTGAATATAAAGTCAAAATCTCTGAAACTTACCAAAGTAACATTAAAATGTATGAAGAGGAGTTTAAAAAACGAGGCTTCAAAAGAACTAATGAAAAATACTCAGATGGTGGATATGAAGACATATGGTATAAAGAATTTCCTTTAGGTAGATTCGCTGTTGGAATTTCAACTTGGGAATTAACTTCATATAATAGAATTCCTAAACATGACCGATATCAATATCATATGTTTTTTGAACCAACACCAAAAT
This sequence comes from uncultured Bacteroidota bacterium, assembly GCA_903825095.1. The sequence continues at coordinate 8,510 of CAIJZF010000248.1, forward strand.
TCGAAAAGAAATTATTTGGTTTGTTAAAAACTAAAAAACATCAATTTGGTAAAATGATTGATTTTGAAGAAGGAACTATTGATTTTGGAGAAGGATTATTTAAAGTAGAGGATGAAGATTTTATACCTGGTTTTTTCAATAAAATAGACCAAGCAGAAAAAGTAGCTTCTAAAATTACAGATGTTGAGTATTTATCCCATGAAGATAGTAAAAACTATATTCGCCCTACATTCCCAGACGTAAATAGATAAAATAAAATAATATGTCATTCGATTTAAAAAAATATTTAGCTGAAAACAAGCTAAACGAAGCTGAAGATAATGACTTGTACTACACAGCAGATCAAATGATCTCTCAAGTTGGGTTATTTACCCAAGAAAATGCTGATGAGATGGAAGCAGATGGTAGTGGAAACTTATACCGTTTCTTTGACACACCAGAAGAAAAAGCTGAGTTAATCAAAATTTCAGAAGGATATAAAACATATCTAGCTAAAGTAAAAGCAATGATGGGTGAACTAATGAGCGATCCAATGTACCAAGTTGCAGTAGGTGATGCAGGTAGAAATACCAATCCATTAGAAAAAGCTTATATGAGAGCAAAAAATATTTAAATAAAGAGCTTGCCTAGTGCAAGCTTTTTTTGTATAATACGGTTATGAAAGAAAATACGTTATATGTAGAACGTTTTCGCCCTACTGAACTGAAATACTATGTAGGTAATGAAAATGTCAAAGAAACAATCCAAAAATACCTTGATCAAGGTGATATCCAAAACTTTATCTTTTACGGTCCGCCTGGAACAGGAAAAACTACCCTAGCTAAAATTATCGTTAAAAATCTAGACTGCGATTATCTTTATATAAACGCATCTGATGAAAATGGAATCGATACTATTCGAGAGAAAGTAAAAGGATTCGCTAGTGCTGCATCTTGGAAAGGTATCAAAGTAGTAATCCTAGATGAAGCAGATTTCATCACTATCCAGGGACAAGCCGCTTTACGAAACGTAATCGAGACATTCTCTCGCTCAACACGTTTTATCTTAACTTGTAACTTTGTAGAGCGAATCATTGACCCACTCCAATCACGTTGTCAGGTACTTAAAATTGTACCTCCAACAAAAATGGATGTGTACAACCATTTAGTTTGGATATTAGAGGATCAATTATCTATTGAATACTATCCCGATGGTTTAAAAGCACTCATATTGAAATACTACCCGGATATGCGTAAAATGTTAAACGTTTTACAAATGTCTGTAAAAGATGGTGTTATTGAATTTGACGAAACAGTATTGACCTCAAACAGCTATATCAAAGAAGTATTGAAAGAGCTAACAGGTAGTAAAAAATGGCTTACCATTAGACAAATTATAGCAGATTCGAATACAAAGGACTTTGAGGAACTATATCGTTCACTGTTTGAATATAGTTCAAAATATGCCCCTGGTAAGGAAGGCTCCGTTGCAATTATATTAAACGAGCATTTGTATCAAGCAAATTTCCGAATAGATAAAGAGATTAATATAGCTTCTTGCATAGCCAAAATCATAGAAGTATTATGAAGTATTTCCTAAAATACAGTTTATCGTGGGTATCTCAAAATTTGGCCGTACCTTTCTGGACAATAGGACATATCCACTTGATGACCACAGTTTACGCTGATATACATGAAGTGATAATGTCTATGGGAATGAACCTAATTGTTGCAGCAGGATTCATCCATGACTTTATAGAATATAAAAAAGAAAAAACAAATAAATAAACCATATGAACCAACAACCAAAAATGAACATCGACTTCAAAAATACCATCCCCGTGGAAGGTTTTGATGGAGGACAATTATTCGGACAAGCAGTAGTGATCCGTAAAATCTCTAAATTCTTAGTAGGAGCGGATGAAGATGCTCTAGTTCCAATCCCAGTATTTTATTGCTTGGACTCGAAAAAAATCCTACCTGATTCACTTCCACCTGAATTGAGAGAAGAATATAAAGATATTACTTTAGATGTCTAAAAAACAGATAAAAGATATTTGGGGGTGGTTGAATGAAATCACCCTTTATAAAACAACCCCCGAAAATATTTCGGAAGAATCGTGGGACAAATGGAACTCTTATATGATTCATCGATATGTATCGATGGATATACGTTTTGTTGAATTGGCGAACTATGTTCAAACTCTACCATACGAGAACAAACAACAAACATATACAATTTATAGAGAGATGATCCCAAAAACTAAGGTTTTCTTGAAATACATCAAGTCAAGAAACAAGAAACAGCCTGCAACGTTAGTAGAGTACGTAGCAAAACATTTTGAATGCAGCTTAGGTGAAGCTGAAGAATACATTGACATTTTACGAGAAACGGGCACACGAAGTATTCTCTATAGAATGGGATTAGAAGATAAAGAAATAACTAAGTTATTGAAAAAATGACAGACAATACAGACGTCGGAAGACATAAAATAGAATCGTTTTATACAAGAACTATTAAAAAAACAGATTCCATTGTAGACTCCATTATAGACAAATTTGTTGATAGAGCTACTATAGGACGAGAAAAGTATGGTACAGACCTAGACCGTAATGATTTATCTTTAGAAGACTGGCTAGAACATTCAATCCAGGAAAAAATGGATGATATTTTGTACATGCAAAAAACCTTAAAGGTAGTGCGTGAAGCAAAAAAATCATAATATTTATAATAAAACACTATAAAATGACAAACGAACAATTACGTATGCAGATGCTTTCAGGCATCATCACAGAAGGTGAATACAAAGCTATCATCGATAAAAAAATTGAAGAAGAAGAGAAAGCATCTCTAAACGAATCTATGATTGGAGGAATTGTAGGAGTTGGAGCTATCAACCAAATCCCAGCTACACCAAAAACAGATTACGAAATGGCGTTTGAACATTTCTTAGGTGAGCGTTATCAAGTAAAACCAAACAGAGAAAGAGACGATATCAAAGATATCAACGAAGAAGAAGTAGAAGAAGGAGCATTAATGAATGAAGAATATATAGTATCCATTAGAACGGATTATGGTACTATTAGTGATATTGAAGTATCTGCTGAAAATGAAGAGGAAGCATTTGATAAAGCCATAGATAAAGTAATAGATGCTCTACAATATGCTAAATTAGATCAAATAGAAAAAAGATCAATGGAAGAAGGTAAAGAAGTAGAAGAACCAACTAACTACTAATATGAACCCAAGAGACGTAATTTCAGTAGATGTTCCTTTGTTTATTCGTTTACTCGAATATGCTAGAGAAGATGCTCAAACAGACATGGATCTACATGATGTAGCAGAAAATATCATCTCATTAGCAGCTTCAGGTAAAACATTAACAATGGCTGATTACAGTTCTATTGTTGGATCTCAAGAAGAAATCGCTGAGATTCGAATGATGCAAGTTAGAGCTGGTATCATCAAATAATATTTAGGACCGTTACACAAACTGTAACGGCGAAACCCCCAACGTCGCTATCGTGGGGGTTTCTTTTTCCTTGGATAAGCAAAAAATTTTTTGTACATTTAGGTAATGAAAAAAAAGTTACCTACTTTATTAAAAGAAATCAAGAGCAAGCAATTGCCTCAAATAGATTATGCAACTCAAAAATCGGTTTCATATTCTCAAATGTCCATGTTTAATGAGTGTCCTAAAAAATGGTCACTCCAATATAAAGAAGGACATAAACAATTCACTTCATCCATCCATACTGTTTTTGGAACAGCATTACACGAAGTACTTCAAGCATACTTGACTGTAATGTATGAAAAAAGCGGAGCCGAAGCAGATCGTTTAAACACCTCTGAAATGCTCCAAGATATATTACGAGAGGAATATAAAAAACAATACAAAGCAAACAATAACTTACATTTTTCAGCTCCAGACGAGCTTAGGGAGTTTTTTGAGGATGGGATTGCTATCATCAGGGAATTTGCAAAAGACAAAAGCAAATATTTCTCTAAACGCGGTTGGCATTTAGTGGGATGTGAGCTACCTTTGGTTTTGACCCCATCTTCAAAATTACCTAACGTTATGTTTCAAGGTTACCTTGACTTAGTAATGTATCATGAGCCAACAAACAGAATCAAGATCATAGATATCAAAACAAGTAGACAAGGTTGGAGCAAAAAGGAAAAATCTGACGAAAACAAACAATTCCAGCTTATCCTTTACAAAAAATACTTTGCTGAAATATATAATGTTCCTTTAGAGAATATAGAGATTGAGTTTATGATTGTAAAACGTAAGATATTTGAAAGCGAAAACTTTGTAATCAAACGCGTACAACTATACAAACCTGCGTCAGGTAAAGTGAAATTAAACAAAGTATCCAAATCTATTGAATCATTTGTTGAACAAGCATTTGATCGAAATGGATATAAAAACGTTGAACATCAACCTACCCCACACAAAAACTGCAATTGGTGTCCATTTCACAAAACTCACCTATGTTCTGCGACTTTTTAATTTTTGCTGCATACGTATATACGATATAAAAATATAAACATATACATTATGAGTGAAAAAAACCAACAATTAACATCTGTCAAATTAGACAAAGATCTATTTGAACAGTTCAAAGTTGAATGCATCAAACGCAAATTCAGCTTTCAAAAACTATCCGAACGAGCAGTTCACCTTTATTTAACTGATGACAGCTTTAGAAAACAAGTCCATAACCATAGTGATTTAAGTTTGGAAACCGAAGATTAATTTCTTACATTTAGTAAAATTAAAATAGTTATATGAATTCAAGTTTTAAGTATTTACCGCAAAATGAGCGGAAAAAAATCATGCTAATCTGCGATGACTTAAGAGTACACTCAGGTGTAGCTACAGTAGCACGTGAATTAGTTTTAAACACAGCTCAACACTTTAATTGGGTAAATATTGCGGGAGCAATTAATCACCCTGAAAAAGGTAAACGTTTTGATCTATCAGCAGACACTAACAATAATACAGGTTTATCAGATACCTCAGTATTTTTATACCCTGTAGATGGATATGGTGATCCTGATTTGATTAGACAATTAATCAAAATTGAAAAACCGGATGCAATCATGTTGATTACAGATCCAAGATATTTTGAATGGTTGTTTATGATCGAAAATGAGATCAGAAAAACAATGCCAATTATTTACTTAAATATTTGGGATGATTACCCAGCACCATTGTATAATAAATCATTTTACGAGTCATGTGATGCTTTGTTAGCAATTTCAAAACAAACACAATTGATCAATGAATTGGTTTTAGATGAAAAACGTGGTAAAAAAATTATCGAATACGTCCCCCATGGTCTAAATCATGAAATGTATTATCCAATTGAAAAAGCAGATGAATTAAAAGAACTTGAGCAATTCAAATCTAATTTATTTGGAGGCAAGGAAAAAGATTTTATTGTATTCTTTAATTCAAGAAACATCCGACGCAAACAAATTCCTGATACAATGTTAGCGTTTAAAATTTTCTTAGATACTTTACCAAAAGAAAAAGCAGCTAAATGTGCTATGGTCATGCATACTGAAATTGTAAGCGAACATGGAACAGATTTAGAAGCAGTACGTAAAATTTTATTCCCTGATTATCCTGAAGCAATTTATTTCTCAACTAACAAGTTAGACAATAAGCAATTGAACCAATTGTACAATATTGCAGATGCTCAAATTCTATTGACATCAAACGAAGGATGGGGTCTAGCATTGACAGAGGCGATTTTAGCGGGAACTGTTATTATCGCTAACGTAACAGGTGGAATGCAAGATCAAATGGGATTTGAAGACGAATTTGGAAATTGGTATACACCAACACCAGAAATCCCTTCAAATCACACCGGAAGATATAAAAACCACGGTGCATGGGCATTCCCCGTTTATCCAACTAACCGTTCAATTCAAGGCTCACCTAAAACACCTTATATTTGGGATGATAGATGTACAGCTGAAGATGCAGCTATTCAAATTGGAAACGTTTATGCTTTAGATAGAACAATGAGAAAAGAACTTGGTAAAACAGGTCGTCATTGGGCGGTAAATGAAGTAGGTTTTACAGCAGAATCTATGGGGGAAAAAGCGATTAGCGCGATAGATCAATTATTTAACACGTGGACTCCGCGAGAAAAATATGAGTTGATCAACGTTAATGACGTTAAAGAAAACACAATTAAACACAAATTTGTATACTAAAAGTTATGAACAAACCAGTATTTGTAATAAGTTGCCCTATTGATACCTATTCAGGTTATGGAGCACGTTCTCGCGATATCGTCAAAGCGATTATTGAAATGGATAAATATGATGTTAAAATCCTAGGACAACGATGGGGACAAACACCATTTGGATTTATTGAAAGTAACCCAGAGTGGGGATTTTTAACTAAACATATTTTATCCAACCCACAACTCCCCTCACAACCTGAAATTTGGATGCAAATCACAGTTCCAAATGAATTTCAACCAATGGGGAAATATAGCATTGGATGTACAGCTGGAATTGAAACAACAATTGCACCTGCAGATTGGATTGAAGGATGTAATCGAATGAATTTAATTTTAGGTTCTTCAAAACATACAATTGATGTTCTTAAAAATAGTAAATTTGAAAAACGCGATCAACAAACAAACCAAACCATAGAAATTATTGAATGGAAGGGTGATAGTGAAGTAATATTTGAAGGTGCAAACACAGATGTTTACCAACCAGTAAAATCAACTTTTGACTTATCTAATATAAAAGAAGAATTTGCTTACCTATTTGTAGGTCATTGGATGCAAGGTAATTTAGGTGAAGATAGAAAAAATGTAGGATTGTTAGTTAAAGCGTTTTATGAAACGTTTAAAAACAAATCAAAGAAACCTGCACTTATCATGAAAACATCAACTGTAGGTTCTTCTTACATGGATCGAGATGAGTTGATTAAACGTATCAAAGCAATTAAAGATACAGTTAAATCAACCAATCTACCTAACATCTATTTATTGCATGGTGAATTTTCAGATGCAGAAATGAATGAGATCTATAACCACACTAAAGTTAAAGCAATGGTTAACTTAACCAAAGGAGAAGGATTTGGTCGACCGTTACTTGAATTCTCACTTACAAATAAACCAATCATCACATCAAATTGGAGCGGACATATAGATTATCTAAACTCTGAATTTGTTACTTTACTTTCAGGTACAATGACTAAAGTACACCCATCAGCAGCTAATAATATGTTAATGGCTGAAGCGGAATGGTTCAGTGTTGATTATGGTCAAACAGGTGGATATTTGAGAGATGTATTTGAAAACTATAAAAATTACACAGATAAAGCAAAACGTCAAGGTTTTCAAAGTAGAACAAATTTTTCATACGAAGCAATGAAAAACAAATTAGATGAATTGTTTACATCCAAAATCCCTGAGTTTCCAAAACAAGTTCAATTACAATTGCCCCAATTGAAAAAAATTGAATTACCCAAATTAAGAAAAATCGAATTACCATCTACTAATTTAACAAAATAATGCAACACGAAGAAATTATAAATTGCCCTAAATCTGGAGGTGACTTGTGCTATAAAGTACAAGTTGCTCCTGAAATTTACACTTACATGAGCATTTCATGTGGGTTCTGGACTAATTCATTTATGACTGAAGATCATGAATTTTATATGCAACAAATGGAAACGTTACCTGAGTTGTACAAAGATTTAGCTTGGAAAGATTCTGAAACAGGATTGATTTGGTTGCCAAACACAATCAACGTTGAAGATAAAGGTATGGTATTTGCCAATGGCACAAATGTTTCCAATTGGAGATGGGCAGCCGTTAAAGCAATTGAAATTCCTAAAAAAGACCAGAAAAAACACCCAATCCCAGGCAAACCAGGACAATTCATGAAATATAGAATGGATATGAAAAATCTAAAATCATTTGAAGAGCGTGATTATATGGATGCTCTTTCATATATTGGGATATTACCTGAATAAGAGATATGAAAATAAGTTATGCCATTACAGTTTGCAATGAATTTATAGAAATTCAACGTTTAGTGAGTTTTTTACTTCAACACAAACGTCCACAAGATAATATTGTGATTCTATATGATGAAGCAAATGGTGATCCTGAAATCGAATCCTTTCTACGTTCGCACTCAACAAATGGAGAGTTTGCTTGGCACAAAGGAAAATTTGAAAGACATTTTGCAGACTGGAAAAATAAACTATCCAGTCTGTGTAATGGCGATTACATCTTTCAAATCGATGCTGATGAAGTACCCAATGAAAATTTAATAGCAGTTTTACCTGATGTATTAGCGGAAAATGGAGAAATTGATGTTTTCCTAATCCCACGAGTAAACACAGTTGAAGGTTTAACTCCCGAACATATAGCACAATGGGGATGGAAAGTAAACGATGCTGGATGGGTAAATTGGCCTGACATGCAATGGCGTTTATGGAAAAATAAACCAGAAATTAAATGGGTAAACAAAGTACATGAGCGTTTAGACGGCTTTAAAATGTATACTGCAATGCCTGATGTAGAGTATTTTGCTTTATACCATCCAAAATCAATAGAGAAACAAGAGAAACAAAATAGTTATTATGACACACTCTAAAATTGTAGTTACTGGAGGGAGTGGGTTAGTAGGTAAAGCTTTAAAGAAATATTTACCAAATGCAATTTATTTATCTTCAAAAGATTTTGATTTAACAAATGAAAACCAAGTTAAATCAATGTATGAATGGTATAAACCTGAAACTGTAATTCATTTAGCAGCTAAAGTAGGTGGTATTTTAGATAATATATCTAAACCCGCTGAATATTTTACTGATAATGTTTTGATGAATACACTTTTGGTAGAATATGCTTACAAATCAAATGTTAAGAGATTTATAGGAATCCTAAGTACCTGCATCTACCCAGATGTTATGGAAACATATCCAATGAAAGAAACAGATTTACATTTAGGTCCACCTACAATAACAAATTTTTCATATGGATACGCTAAACGTTCAATGGCCGTTCAGATAGACGCATATAATCAACAGTATAAAACAAAATACCAATATCTAACTCCTTGCAATCTATATGGGGATGATGATAAAGATAATGAATCTAATAGCCACTTTATCACAGCATTAGTTAAAAAAATATATGATGCCAATACAAATGGTGAAGATCATATTACATTATTTGGAGATGGAACTCCTTTAAGACAATTTATGTATGCTGATGATTTTGCTAAAGTAATTTCTCAAGTAATAGAAAATGATATATTTGATAACTTTAATGTAGCTACACTTGAAAATTTATCTATTAAGGAAATGGCTGAAATAGCATTAGATGCTTGTGATTCAAATCATTTAGAAATTATTTGGGATACTTCAAAACCCAACGGGCAATTTAGAAAAGATGTTTCTATTGATGTGTTAAAAAGTAATATTTCTAATTTTACCCCTACCCCATTATATGAAGGGATTAAAAAAATATACACAAATTTAAAAAATAAAGGTAAATGAAAAAAGCACTTATAACAGGAATAAATGGGCAAGATGGTTCCTATTTAGCTGAATTCCTCTTAGACAAAGGATATGAAGTTTGGGGAACATTAAAACGTAATTCTGTCTCTGAAAATCAAACTTCTAGGTTAGGTGAAGCATATTCAAAGTTAAAACTAGAATATGCCGATTTAACTGACTTATCATCCCTAATCCGAGTTATCTCACTATGCCAGCCTGATGAAATATATAATTTAGCAGCTCAATCCCATGTTCGTATTAGTTTTGACCAACCTTTATATACAGCAAACACAACAGGTATAGGAGCTCTTAATTTATTAGAAGCAGTTAAATTAACTAAACCAGATTGTAAAATTTACCAAGCATCTTCTTCTGAAATGTTTGGCAACACAATAGACTCAGATGGCTTCCAACGTGAAACAACATCAATGAACCCAGTTTCACCTTATGGATGTGCTAAAGTATTTGCTTATAATATTAGCAGGAATTATAGAAAGTCATATGGAATGTTTATTTCAAATGGAATTTTATTTAACCATGAAAGCCCAAGACGGGGTACTAATTTTGTTACAAATAAAGTAGTTAAAGAAGCAGTTAAAATCAAATTAGGTTTAGCAAATGAACTTAGATTAGGTAATCTGAGTGCTACTAGAGATTGGGGCCATGCAAAAGACTATGTTCAAGCAATGTGGATGCTTCTTCAATTGGATAAACCTGATGACTATGTTTGTTCCACCGGGATTTCCCATTCAGTACAAGATTTATGTGAATATGTATTTTCCAAATTAGATATGAATTGGAGAGAATATGTTAAAACTGATTATAAATTTCAACGACCTGAAGAATTAAATAATTTAAAAGGGGATTCATCTAAGTTAAGAAAAATAACAGGATGGAAACCTAAATATACTTTTGAAAGTATGTTGGATGAAATGATCGAATATTGGTTAGAGTTTTATAGTAAAGCTTGATTCCATAAATAATTTTTCTTATATTTAAAAATAAAATAAATAACATGAGCGATAAAAAACAACAAATTTTAGATTTAGTAAATGAATTTGTTCAAGAAAAAAAAGCAAATGCTTCTTGGACACCAGGTGAAGATTGGATCCAATATTCAGGTCCATTTTTTAATGAAAAAGAATATATTGCCGGAGTAGAATCTCTATTAAACGGATGGTTTATTCTAGGTGAAAACGGTAGAAAGTTTGAACGACGATTTGCACCAATGTTAGGTAAATCAGATGGTATCCTAGTCAATTCAGGTAGTTCAGCTAACTTATTGATGGTATCTCTTTTACGAACTAAACGAGGAGGTAATCTACCTAAAGGAAGTAAATTCATTACTCCGGTAGTATGTTTTCCTACTACAATTAATCCATTGATTCAAAACGGTTTTGAACCTGTATTTGTGGATGTTGAATTACCAAACTTGAATCTTAATTTAGATCAAGTAGAAAAATTACTTGAAGAAGATACTAACCGTGAAATTAAAGGTATTATCTTTGCTCACGTATTAGGTAACCCACCAAACATGGATCGTTTGATGGATATTGTAGAAAAATATAATTTAATTTTCCTTGAAGATTGTTGTGATGCTTTAGGTTCTTCTTGGGACGGTAAACTATTAGGTTCATTTGGTAAAGTATCCACTTGTTCATTCTTCCCTGCTCACCACATGACTACAGGTGAAGGTGGATTCGTTGCAGTTAATCCTGCAAGACATAGAATGACATTAGCCTCTTTACGTGATTGGGGTCGTGCTTGTTATTGTAATACAGTGAAACCGGGTAATGTTACTTGTGGTACTGCCTGTGGAATGCGAATGAATAGCTGGTTCCCAAAATACCCAGAAATTACTTACGATCACCGTTATGTGTTTGATGAAATTGGATACAATCTGAAACCAACTGAAATTCAAGCATCTATTGGATTAGCTCAACTTGACAAGTTGGAAGAAATGCATGCTAAAAGAAAGTCAAATTTTGAAAAAATGTACAATATCTTTAAAAAGTATGATCAATATTTCCATTTACCTAAAGCATTAGATAAAGCAGATGTAAGTTGGTTTGGTTTCCTACTCACAGTAAAAGATGGTGTTCCATTCCTTAAAAACGATTTAGTTGATCATTTAGAAAATGCTAAAATTCAAACACGTTCTTACTTCACAGGAAATGCTTTATTTCACCCAGCATATAGTGAATTAGAAATGTTTGCTCATTATGATGATCCAATTAACATGTTCCCTATAGCAACAAAAACTACTCAAGACACATTCTTCTTAGGAGTATTCCCGGGAATTACAGATGAACAAATCCAATACATTGGGGAAAAAGTTGATTCATTTTTTGAAAGTCTCTAATGAGTTATATTACCTTTAAAACCATAGGTGGATCCGGTAATTTAGGTTCTCAAGTGCAACAGTATGCTAGTTTGTATGCTGTTGCTAAAGAGACCAATCGTGAAATTATTTTTCCTGAGTCTAGTTTATCTCAAGGGTATGGGTTTAAATTTGCCGAGCTTCTTGATATTCCTATAGTAGTTGCTCCTGATAGTTTATTTAATGATTTCATTAACATTAGACCAGATGATTCTAAAATTGTAGATGAAACTTTAATACCTAGAATGGACCCCAATCTGAATTACAATATAGAAAATAGATTTGATTTATTCCATTATTGGTATCCAAAATACTCTCAAGATGTATTAGATTGGAAATGGAATCAAAATCATCTAGATACTGCAAAACAAATATATAATAGTATTAAAGTTGAAGGTAAAGAAATGGTAGCAATTCATGTTCGTAGAGGAGACTATTTACTCCCTCAACATGACCATTTCTGCAAATTAGACACAGACTATTATTCAGAAGCATTACAATATTACATTTCAGACATTGAAAAATATCATTTTGTAATTTTCTCAAACGATATTGAATGGTGTAAAGAAAACCTAATTGAAGGTGAAATGGTTACCTTCATAGAACCAGGATTAGATTATGTTGATTTGATTTTAATGAGTTTATGTGATCATACTATAGCAGCTAATAGTTCTTATAGTTGGTGGGCATCGTTCAAAAACACAAATTCAACCAAAAGAATAACTTGCCCAACCAATTATTTAAAATCTTATGGACCTTGGACCCATATTAACAATAATTACTATCCATCAGAATGGATTAGTATAAACAACACAAATATATGAAAGAAATAGTTGTATCTAACTTAATGAGAGCTAAAAACAAACAATCATTCTTTGCTCTTCACCAACTCCAATCTAAAATCAAATCACTTTATCCTGATGTAAGAATAGAATTTCATATTCTTTGGGATAATATAGCTGAAGGAGATTTAAAAGCTAATAATTTTTTATAACATGACAAAAGTAGTATACGTAACCGGATGCTTAGGATTTATAGGATCCTATGTAACAAGAAAATGTTTAGATAAAGGATGGTATGTAAAAGGAGTAGATAAGATGACTTATGCTGCTAATAAACATTTATTAACTGAATTTAAAAAATATCCAAATTTTTCATTCGTTCATTGTGATATTAATGAATTAAAATTTTTATATGATTGTGATTTTATAATCAATACAGCAGCAGAAACTCATGTTGGTAACTCAATTGCCAGCAGTACTGAGTTTGTTAAATCAAATATTGATGGAGTTCATAATTTACTTGAATTAATCAAAAACCACAGAGGCGAAAACGCTCAAAAACCTGTATTGCTTCACTTTAGTACAGATGAAGTATACGGTGATATTGAAGAAGGAGCACATGATGAAGAACACTTACTTAAACCATCAAACCCATACTCAGCAACTAAAGCTGCGGCTGACATGTTAGTTATGGCTTGGGGTAGAACACATAATATTCCTTACATGATTATCCGTCCAACAAATAATTATGGGATTGGCCAGTATGTAGAGAAATTGATTCCTAAAGCAGTTAAGTTACTTAGTTTAGAACGTAAAATTCCTTTACATAACGGCGGTTTACCATACAGAAACTGGTTACATGCCGCAGATACTGCAGAGGCTGTAATTACGTTGATAGAACGTGGTAAAATTGGGGAAATTTATAATGTAGCTGGTGGTTTTGAACAACAAAATATTGAAACCATAAAATCAGTTATTACTGAATATATGGGAGTTGTTAATTGGGAAGATTTTTACAGTATAAATGATTATGTTGATTTTTCTTGTGATAGGAAAGGACAAGACGTTCGTTACGCATTAGATGATTCTAAAATTAGAAATTTAGGATGGGAACCAAAGAGCTTGTTTTCTGAAGAAATTTCTCGTATAGTTAGTTATTATAAAAATAAATTTATTTGGTAAATTATGAATACAAGAGAATTTAAATGCGTAAAAATCCTTACAGATCTAATCGAAAACGAAGGTCTAATAGGTATTAAAACTAGTTTTGAAGATGAAGGAGCTTTATTTAATGAAACTGTTCGATTAAAAGAAATCTGTAATCAAGCTAAAACTAAAGTCACTTTAAAAATAGGTGGTCCTGAAGCAATTAGAGATTTAAAGGATGCTTCTATTATTGGAGTAAAAGGATTAGTAGCACCTATGGTTGAGTCTGAATTTGGTCTTAAAAAGTTCATTCAAGCTACTCGAACATATATTCCTGAGGATGTTCGTTCATCACTTCAACTTAATGTTAATATTGAAACTATTACTGCTGTCCAAAATGCCACTGAAATGATCCATTCAGATGAAGCTAAAGAGTTATATGGAGTTACTGTAGGACGAGTTGATTTAGTATCATCAATGGGTAAAGATCGTAGTTATGTTAATAGTAAAGAAGTACTAGACATGGCTCGTTCTGTATTTACAAATGCAAAACGTAAGGGACTTAAAGCATGTTTAGGTGGAGCTGTATCAATTGATTCATTAGATTTCTTAAAAACATTACATTCAGAAGGGTTATTAGATAAATTTGAAACACGTTATTGCATTTTTGATCCATCTGTGTCTTTAAAAAACTTATCTAGAGCATTATCTAAAGCCCAAATGTTTGAATATGAATGGTTAAGTGCCAAAAATGAATATTATACAACATTAGCTAATCAAGATATTAAACGAATCCACATGATCCAGGATAGAATTAACCAATCAGTTTCTTTTAAATAATGGATGTACTTGTTACTGGTGGGTCAAGAGGAATCGGAAAGGCCATTGTAGATTTATTTACTACTAATGGTCATTCCGTTTATTCTCCTACTAGAAAAGAATTAAATTTATCTCAACCTATAAAGTTAGATAAATGTGAATTTGATATTGTTATTAATTGTGCTGGGATTAATCCTATCAAAAAATTAAAGGATATATCTGATGATGAAGTAATGCGAGTAAATTACTATTCTCCTTTAGAAATTATTCAACAATGTATTCCATATATGGTAAATAATCATTATGGAAGAATAATTAATATTGGAAGCATTTGGATTGACCTTATAAAACCAGGAAGATTAGCTTACAGTGCAAGTAAAAATGCTCTTCATTCTTTAACAAAATCTATCACTGCTGAATTTGGCTATCACAATATTCTTTCAAACACCATATCCCCAGGATTTATTGAAACAGATTTAACTTATCAAAATAATTCCCCAGAACAATTGGATTCATTAGCCTGCGAAATTCCATTAGGAAGACTAGGAACCCCAGAAGAAGTAGCAAAATTAGCTTATCAACTCACAATAGATAACAATTACATAAGTGGTCAAAATATTATAATAGACGGAGGTTATTCATGCACAGCATATTAGAAATCAAATCAAAAATATCAGATTATAAATTAAGTTTTGTTGATACAATACAAGAAATAGAACATCATATTGATCAACCAAATACTATTACATTTATTGATGATAATGTAAATAAACTTTATCCATCTTTACAACGAGATAATAATATTATATTAATTAGTTCTGAGGCAGTTAAAAGTTATACTGGTACTGCTAGAGTATTACAAAATTTAACAGAACGTAGAGCCAATACACAAACTAAATTAGTAGTAATTGGTGGTGGTATCCTCCAAGACATTGTAGGATTTTGCGCTTCAGTTTATTGTAGAGGAATTCAATATACACTTATTCCAACCACACTTTTAGCCCAAGCTGATAGTTGTGTTGGGGGTAAAACTTCTATTAATTTTGTAGATCGAAAAAATATAATCGGTACTTTTTATCCACCTACAGATATTATAGTTTATCCTAAATTTACTCAAACTCTTTCTAAATTAGACTATACTAGTGGGTTAGGAGAAATTTATAAATTCCATATATTACAAAATAAAATACTTGATTTTGATTCTACATCATCTATAGAATATATGATTCATGATGGATTAAAGTACAAAATTGATATTTTATCTAGAGATGAATTTGATAAAGGTGAACGTAAATTCTTAAATTTTGGTCATACTTTTGGACATGCTTTAGAATCAACATCTGAAAATATTATTCCTCATGGTATAGCTGTTATTATAGGAAGTATGATAGCAGTAATGATATCTAAAGAATTAGGTTATGGTGTTTCTAATTATGATTCTATTATTGAAAAAGGCATATCATTAATAAAAAGTAATAACTTATCGTTCAAACAAGAATGGTTTGACTTAGATTCACTTTTAGAAATCATTCAATCAGATAAAAAAAGTACAGGTAAATTAACAATGGTTTTAATAAATAATAAACCGTTCTTGGAAGATATAGAAGATATTAGTATATTAATAAAAGTTTTAAAACAAGTTTATGAGGTTATCTGATTATGTTATTCAATTCCTAAGAGACAAGTATGGAATTGATACAGTTTTTACTGTATCCGGTGGAGGGTGTATATTTTTAATTGATTCTTTAGGTACGACTGAGGGAGTAAATTATGTAGCTACTCATCATGAGCAAGCCGCAGCATTGGCTGCGGAGGGTTATGCCCGAATGAATAATAAACTAGGAGCTTGTATTGTTACAAGTGGGCCTGGAGCTACCAATGCTATAACTGGAACTCTATGTAATTGGCTAGATTCAATTCCTGTAATTTACATCAGTGGTCAAGTTAATAAAGAAATGACTACAAACTATACAGGTTTACCTTTAAGACAATTAGGTGACCAAGAGTTTAATGTCATTGAATCAGTAAAAAATATAACTAAATATGCTGTGCAAATAAACGATGTATCTGAAATTAGATACCATTTAGAAAAAGCATGCGATTTAGCCATCTCTGGAAGACCCGGGCCCGTTTGGCTTGACATCCCATTAAATATCCAATCAGCAAATATTGAACCGTATGAATTAATAGGATGGGAAAATAATTTAACATCTCCTATACCATCTCAATTTGAAATTGATTCTTTATTAGAAAAATGGAATCAAGCTAAAAAACCATTAATGATTGTAGGTAATGGGATTAGATTAAGCGGAGGTATAGAAGAATTATATAACCTACTAAACAAAACCAACCTACCCGTAATATCAGCTGTTAATGGAAATGATATTGTAAATAGTGATTATGAACATTATTGTGGTCGATTTGGAACACATGCCCAGATTGGAGCGAATAATATTTTAAGTGAGTGTGATTTTCTTTTGACTGTAGGTAGTAGATTATATGTTAGACAAACTGGGTATAATTTTGAAGGATTTGCTAAACAAGCTTATAAAGTTCATATTGATATAGATGAAAATGAATTAAATAAACCAACTTTATTTACAGACCTAAAAATTCATTCAGATGCTAAAGAGTTTTTAAAATTATTAAACTCTCAAGATTTACCTGAAACAAATTTAGATTGGTTAGATGAATGTTTTGAATGGTCTTGTGTACCTAAAGTATTGCCTAAACATAGAAATAAAACTAAATATGCTAGTCATTATGCCTTCATAGAAGAATTATCTAATATTATACCCCAAGACTACCATATTGTAACAAGTGATGGATCAGCAAATGTAGTCACAATGCAGGTTATGAGTTTAAAAGGTAATCAAAGATTAATCACCAATACAGGATGTGCACCCATGGGTTATGGATTACCAGCAGCATTAGGAGCGGCGACACATCATAAAGTAGTTTGTATTGAAGGTGATGGTAGTTTACATTTAAATATTCATGAGTTACAAACCATGAAACATTATAACCTACCTATTAAACTTATCTTACTTAATAATGATGGTTATACTTCAATTAAAATATCCCAAAAAACATTCTTTAATGGACGTTTTGTAGCATCTGAAAAAAATAGTGGTGTATCATTTCCAAATTTTGAAAAAGTAATTAAAGCATATGATTTACCATATTATAGTATTAAAGACAACCAAAATATTCATCCTACATTAGAAGAATTTCTAACATATGAAGGTCCTGCTGTTTTAGAAGTATTTACTGATCCTGAAGAGTTTCATGAGCCTAAAGTAGTAGCTAAATTAGGAGAAGATGGTAAATTTATTCCTGGAGAATTAAAAAATATACAATGGATAGACTAAAAATATTAATCACTGGAGGGAACGGTTATATAGCAAAAAGTATATATTCTGCATTATGTGAAAAATATGATATAACATTAATATCTAGAACTGATCTTGATATGACTCGAAGAGAAGAAGTTCAATATTATTTTAAAGATAAATACTTTGATACGGTAATCCATACCGCTGTAAGAGGGGGTAGTAGATTAAACCCACTTGAGGGACCAGATGTTGTGCTTACAAATCTTCTGATGTATGATAATCTAATACGTTGTAGAGATAAATTTAATCGATTAATCCATTTTGGATCAGGTGCTGAGGATAAAGCTGATGGTCCATATGGATTTAGTAAATATATTATAAATCAATTAATAAAACTAGATCCTAGGAGTGTAAATGTAAAAATATATGCTGTATTTGATGAAAATGAACTAGATACTAGATTTATTAAAAGCAACATCCTTAGATATATTAATCAAGAAGATATGGTTATCCATCAAGATAAAAAAATGGATTTCTTTTATATGAAAGATTTAATTTCATTAACGGAATGGCTTATTAATCAACGTGAAGATGAATTTCCTATACAAACTGTTAACTGTAGTTATTTAGAAAATTATACTTTAACTCAAGTTGCTGGGATTATTAATTCATTAAATGATTATAAAGTAAACATTAAAATAGAAAATGAAGAGCAAGGAGATGATTATTGTGATATACATCCAATAATGCCTTTCAATTTAATAGGGTTAGAACAAGGAATCAAAGAAATATATAACAATTTAAAACCACAAAAATAAAAAACAATGATTAAATTTTTAAAAACAAACAACAAAAATAATTCCTATGAGGAAGGAATTGAATTATCACAATTAGCTAATTTATATGAGACAGATAAAGGAACAGCTGATTCATTAAGTCTATCATGGGGTCATGATTTTCCTAATCATAAATGTATGCATTATACAAACACTTATGAGAAGTATATGATTCCAAAACGAAACGAATCAATTAGTATGCTTGAGATTGGTGTATGTGATAAAAGATTCCCATATGCATCTATTAAAATGTGGATGAGTTATTTTAAAGATGTAGATTTCTATGCTGTAGATAATTTTTGGGGTCATAAAATTGGTGATAAAATAGACGACATAAAATCCCTTAATAACCAGGGGGTAAATTTTATTTATGCTGATCAAGGTAGTTTTGAAGATTGGGATGAATTAAACATAGAATATCCTAATAAATTTGATTTTATAATTGAAGATGGAAGTCATTGGCCTAATCATATGGTAATTAGTTTATGGAAATCTATTGAAATAATGAAATCCGGTGGATATTATTTTATGGAGGATATTCAAAATCCATTAATATCAAGAGGATGGTTCCGTTATGATAATTCATTATTAGCTCAAGAGCTTCTAGAAGCATTATCAACTAAGAAATTTGAATCCCTTTTTCTTAATGACCAACAAAATAAAGATATTCAAGAAAATTTTGAATTTGTAGATTTAATATTAGACCCAAATAAAATTAATTACTTAGCTGTATTTAGAAAAAAATAATATTACTTATGAAAAAAATAACCTTTTGCATAGCATCCGCTAAAAACGAGAAGGAGTATACAACATTACTCCTTAATTCCCTTAAAAAAAACACCCAAATAGAAAACCATGAAATACTAATCTTCTTAGACTCAGATAATCAAAATTCTTATGAACGTTTCCTTGAATTCCAGTCAACTATGCCTAATTTAAAAATTCATAGAAACACAAATGAATTTCCTATAGGTGGGCAACGTAACATATCAATCATGTTTCATAACGCTTCTAATCCCATTGTTTGTTATTTACAATCTGATATGGTTGCTGGTAAAGATTTAGATAAGCATATCTTAAAAAATATAGATAAAAATACAGTACTTTCATGTGCTCGAATTGAACCACCATTACATCCTGGATCACCTGAAAAAATTGTAAAAGATTTTGGAATTACACCAGATGAATTTAAATTTGATGAATTTGATAAATTCGTAAATGAATTGCAAAAAGAAAATCGACCAAATATGGATGGTCATTTTGCTCCATTTGCAGTTTATAAAGATACTTGGTTTGAACAACTAGGTGGTTTTGATACCCAATTCAGATGCTCAAGAGAAGATTCAGATATGATTCTAAGAATGAAAATGTTAGGTTTAAATACTATTCAATCTTGGAATGCTTGTGTTTACCACTTTACATGCGTTTCCAGTAGAGGCCATGATTGGTTCCAACAAACTGATTCAGCTGATAAAAAAAACATGTTACAATCTAAAGCAGACCAAGAAGAATTAAAACGATTTATTCGTAAATGGGGATTCTTTGGACATGAATATAAACCTAAATTTAATACATCATTATTTATTGATATTAATACTGGGGTAGATTTAAATATTCTTAAATATATAGAGCCATATTTTAATAAAGTATACATTAATGATTTAGATGTGGTTAATGAATTATATAATCAAACTAAATTTGATACTTATTATTACGCTAATAAAAGATGGAATTATACTACTCAACATTGGAATGAAATAATTGAAGGTTTTAATCCTGTTGAATTTGGTGAAAGAATAATTTATACAAGTGATCTTGAAACCATATTATCAAATGATATCATAGTTTCAACCACAATGTATGATTTATTAAAAAACATCAATTCACAAGAAGTACAAGAGTTTATTATGAATAACAACAGTGTGTTTGAACAATTAACTGAACAAGAAAACTATCAAGGAAAATATAATGTTTATAACTTTGAAATAACAGTTAATCGACTTAATGATATAAATGTATTACATAAAAATGCTCTCCAATACCTTGTCCCAAAAGTGGATACATACCCATTTAATTAATAAACTATGAAATCATATATTTATTACAACAAATTTGATTCAAAACAAGAACCACAAGGTAAATTTCAAGCTATTAATTTAGAGGATGCAACTGAAATTGCAGCACATATTAAACAAATGCCTGTGAATGAGTTTTTAACAGTATTTACAATCGAGGAATGGAAGAAAACTTTAAAAAAATAAGTGAAATATTGGGCTCTAAAGTAATAATAGAGGAAAACCCCAAATCAGCTAAAAAGAAAGATGAAAGGTTTTTTATGGCTTTGCTTGAACAGTTATGTCAAATAGAAGCTACAGAAGCTATTTTATCAACAGTGGGTATTACAGTAGATAATAGTGAAAATCCATCACACAAATCAATTGAAATGCTGATGAACTCCCATTATGGTGAAATGAAAACAGCAATTATTTTATGGTGGGTGTTTGATAGCTTATCCCCAGATGGAGATGTTTATCCGTTAGTTGATGAGGAAGGAAAAAAACACATTATCAAAACACCAACCCAATTATTCAAATTTATAAAAAAATATGATTGAAGAAAGAACATGTGTAAAATGTAGAGAGGCAATTAACCCACTACGTTTGAAAGCATTACCAACAGCAAAAACCTGTGTTGAATGTTCAACTACAGGAGCAAAACGAGGAGTACCAATGATGTATGGTGAAAAAGACCATACGTGGACAGATATGGTAATCATGGAACCAGAAGAATACGATCGCTTTGAAAAATTAAACAATCAAAAAGCATCATTTGATACACTAGACAAAACAGAAATGAATACAGATGGTGACGATGATATGGATGTTTGGGACAACACATTACTTGACGGGTTAGAAGATTTGTAAATGGCATACCCAAAACCTATATCAAAAGAGGATTGTTTACGAGCAATGAAACAAACCCGCTCAATTAAAGCGGCTGCTCGTTACTTAAATTGTTCATACCAACATTTGAAACCGTTTATGAAAGCCTACAAGGACGAGGAAACGGGTGTATCGCTGTTTGACATGCATAAAAATCAATGTGGTAAGGGCATTCCAAAATTCATAAGTGATGCCTCAAAGAAACACCCCGCAATTGAGGATATCGTCAATGGAACCGCAGATGCTAATTCATTCTCTCCAGATAAATTAAAATTCAAGTTAATTGAAGGTGGTCATATGATTGAGCAGTGCTATTGGTGCAGTTATGATGATAGAAGGGATGTGGATGGAAAATCACCTTTGATTATGTTCTTTAAAGATGGTAACAAACACAACTTTCGGGATGGAAACTGTCAATTATCGTGTTATAACTGCTATTTTCTGCGCTTAGGCAACGTGTTTACTGAACGTGACATGGAGTCATTGGAAGGTCATCAAACGGTTTATAAAACGACTGAAATGGTTGATTTTCAAATGGATGAATATCAAAAACGTAAGCTACAAGAACTTGGTTTATGGGAAACAAAAGTAGAAGATGACCCATATTCTTTAGTTTCGAGGAAAAAGTAATATTTATCATCGAGATGAAAAATAAAAAACATAGCCGATTAGTTAGAGACTACGATAAGCAGAAGGAAAAACATCTTGAGAAACTTGCGACAAAGATGTTGGAGAACGACGAAAAGATTAGTAAATTAAAGGGAAAGAACATAAGTACAAACTTTTTAGATTTATTTTAATATGGCAACTGAAATTAGTGTATTCGACAGTGATGAATTTGAGGAATTAGTTGCCCAACGCGATTTAAGAATATCTAAAGCGTTAGTAGAAACAATTTTAAACAATTTAAAAGGCAGAAAACGCCACTTACATGCCCTATCTGTATTGATAGAGCAAGACCAAACAATTTACGACATAACAATCGACAGACAAGAATTTGTCCATACATTGGAACAAAACCTACCAATTTATGAAAAACATGAGTTGTATGAGGGATGTCAAGAAATAGTAAATGCAATCAAGTTTTTAAAAGAAAAGAAAAAATAATTTGGCTATTTGATCTTTTATTCGTATATTCAAGCAAATAAAAGGTTATGTTAAAGGAATTAAAAATAGTTTATGAAGATGGTACAAAGTATACAAAAATTGTTCATAACAGTAATGCTAGTATTAAACCTAGACGTGACCGAATTAGACACTGTGAGTGTGGACCTTTCAAATATAGAGTAGAAAAACACCCATATTTATGTGTCGCTATTGCTAAATTTGGGAACAAATACATGATTATGCCCGCAGGCATCCCATGCATCCCAGAAACAACATTAGAAGACATTGAAGTAATAGACAACAATAAACCAAAAGTGATTGTTGAAAAACCACAAAGACAACAATGGATGTTTGAATCTTCAAGCGGAGATGGTTTCTATCAAGTAACTGAAAATATGGGCAAATTGAAATGCAATTGTCCTGGTACTTGGAGAGCAAAAGACAGACGTTGCAAACACATCAAAGAAGTAGAACAAGAACTAAATAAATAAAAATGAGCAAATCAAGCGCAAAGCAAAAAGTAGAACAAGTATTAAGTTGGATTAATTGGATTAAAGCTAGAAATATTAAGAAGAAATAAAAAATATAGCGGGATGTGGAAGATGGTTATCCGCCTAGTCTCATAAGCTAGGATCGCAGGTTCGAATCCTGCTCCCGCAACAAAAACGCTGATGTTCTGATTAGGCATCGAAGAGCAGTACCGGTAGCTCCGAGCAGGTTAAGCGTGCCCTGCAGCATTAAAACACATAAACTCAAGTACCCGTACCGCAAACGTAGGGTTAAATAAGATACAATTTCGTGCTACACTTTGTGTAGGAGCGGGAAGTAGAATGCTTGAGAGTGTGTTTAGTCAGGTGGCGGAATTAGATATGGTTTTCTAAGCCATCCGTTAAGGATGGTGCTGATATAGGTTCGAATCCTGTCCTGACTACAAAGGGTGGTATTTAGACGAAAATGGAGAGTTGCTGTGATGTTAACTTAATCAGCATATCCAGAATGTAGAAATGAATAACCGCAAGTTATTCGCCACCTAAATGGTCTCATCGTCTAACGGTTAGGACGTTAGGTTTTCATCCTAGAAATCGGAGTTCGATTCTCCGTGAGACTACGCAAAAAACATTGAACTGAGTTTCCTTGCCGCAAGGTGGGTTTTACAAGTTCAAAAACGCGTCTGTAGCTCCAATTGGTAGAGCATCGGATTCCAAATCCGAGTGTTAGTGGTTCGAATCCATTCAGGCGTGCACTGGCTCATACGGCAACTTAACATTGTCAGAGGGAGTGCAGATAGTTAAGTATCGTGGCACCGGGTGAACTACTGGTAGAGTTAAGTTCAAAATACAAGAAGATAGGTGGGAGCTTGTATTATTTTTAGTATATTTATTAATAACCCCACCAACGCATGTCGTTGGAACCCTTTAGCGATACTGTTGCTAGAGAATACCCACCCCCCTGTGTTGGGATAGACACAGGCCTAAGTACCATCAGGCATACCGTAAGATCTGCTCACTTGGATGGTCTTTTCCGTTATTGGGAAATCCGAAAGGTATAACCACTAACACCCCCAAGTAAGACTATTTGATCAATAGACACTGCTTGGGTTTTTATGTTACATTTAAAACAAATATATGATGCTTATTACAGGATTACTTTGCTTAGCAATGGCAGGAATGATGATTTTAACGGGACATTTATTGAATCGAATCAGTCATTTAGAATATTTACTTGAGGATATGAATCGTGATTTAAACATGGTTTCCAAAACAATGGAAAACATGCATAAATATGAAAAACAAAAAGAACTAGCTAAGCAAATACTTAAAGGATAGGCTTTTAAAAATCTTTTTCGTATATTCAATCAAATAAAGGAAATAATGAAAGTTACATTAATCTCAGATACTCATACAAAACATAATCAACTCAATGGTGAACTACCTGGAGGTGATTTATTGATACATGCTGGAGATTTTATGAATTCAGGTTATGAAAAAACAGACGCAACTGAATTTTTTGAATGGTTTGATGCAATCAAAACATACGATACAAAAGTATTAATTGCAGGCAACCATGATCGAATTATGCAAAACGAATCTGAATGGGCTCAAGGTATCTTAACAGGATATAAAACAATTGAATATCTACAAGACGAACAAATCACACTATATTTTGATGGACCAAATGGTGATTGGCCCGAAGACAATGTTCGCATCTATGGTTCGCCTTGGCAACCGGAATTTCACAATTGGGCATTTAATCTGCCTCGTAATGGTGAGGAAATGAAAGCAAAATGGGATGCTATTCCATCAAACACTGACATTTTAGTAACACATGGTCCTCCATTTGGCTACCAAGACATACCAGGAGGACAAAGTATACGAGTTGGATGCGAAATGTTACGTTATCGAGTAGATGAAATCAAACCAAAAATTCATGTGTTTGGTCACATTCATGGTGGTTATGGACACTATTACAACGGGCACACACATTTCTTCAATGCAGCTGTATTGAATGAACGATACGATTACGCACATTCACCATTCACGTTTGAATGGGATCAAGCAACAAATGAAATAACTTGGCTATGAAACAACCAGTATTAGTCCGATTTGCAAATGAATCCTATCACAGTACAATTATTGATTTGGATGTTTCTAAACTGGAAGATGTAATGAAATTTCCTAAAGAAGTATTTGGAACAATTGATGGGTTGCGAATTGCCATATTGAGAGAAGAATATGAACAGGCATATAAAAATGTTAGAGAGCATTTACTCACTGAAATGATGAAATTAGATCAAGAATTAGGATTATATAATATAGAAGAACAATGATAACAGGAGCACAACCAAAAGTATTAGTTTCACTGAATGAAAACGGGGAACTTGAAATGGATACCCAACAAGCTGAATTGATGGGTTTAGTTGATAATGAATTTAATTGGAGATTAGTTAGAGAAGGTGATGGATTAAACAAGAAATCCAAAGCAATAATTTGGCTTGATTGGAATAAAGATGGTACATTTAATTCAAAACATGACGATATTGCAGTTGGACGTTCATTGCTTATGTCTCCATTCAATCATTTCTTCACTTGGCAAACAACAGTAGTTACTGAAATCCTTGCCTCCACACCTGATTCTTCGTATATTAAATTTAAAACAAAAAATAGTACATATGAATTATTCAAATTATAATAGAGTATTACATTTATTAGCAGGTATTACACTCGGTTACTTAATGTTTTCATGTAAATCAAATAAATCAAGTTGTGATGCGTATTCTTCTAGCTACACTTATCGTATTGAAGGAAAAGTAATACATAAAGGTGATACATGCGATGCAATAGCGTACACAAACAACTATCTGACAACAGATGATAGTGTGTTTTATTTTAACTCAAATAGTCGAATACAAACTATTTTACCCCCATACACAATATATGAATGTACAGGAAAATAAAGGCAGACCAGTTGAGAAGAAAATACCAACAGTAGTTGTGTATAAAAAACCAACAGGTAAAAAATATTATATGGTTGTAACAGAAGAGGGTGTTGATGCTATTATTAACCCATCTAAACGTAAACAATTAATTCCATCCAACTTTGATATAGTTGATATTGGATTAGGTGAATCGTTTGTTGAAACATTTAAAAAACAATACGACATCAAATGATGAAAATAGATCAAGAAGATTTCAATCGCAAGGCACAACATATTCTCGACACGGTTGTAAAACCACAAGTTGAAAAATATGAAAAAGCTAAAGCAGCGGGTCAACTTAAACCAAAGCCAAAACCAAAGCAAAAATGAGTTTTTATCAACACAACGACAAATTATATATAATCCATCGCACTATTGCTATTTCTTTATTTACAGATAAAGAGGGTAAAATTAATTTAGAAGGTGTTCAAATATGGAGAGATGGTTTGCCAAAGGTAGATCATGTATTACGAAATGAAACACATTTTTTATTTGTAGAAACAATACAGGATGCAGAAATTATTGAAGATCATCAAGAATTGGTGGAAGAAGCACATAGCTGATTCAGTGCCTGAACATTTAAACGATATATTTTAAGTTATGATAGAAAATATTAAATTATGGTGGAAATATGATGGTAGATACCTTCATAGAAATTTCATCAACGGAGTAAAAAATCTATGGAATTGGTTTCCTGTTATTTGGAAAGATAGAGATTGGGATCAAACATTCATCTATGAAGTGCTAATCCATAAATTGGAAAAACAAGCCAAATATATTGGAGAAAGAGATTGGCATACTAGAGCAAAACGTGACGCTGAAAAAATGTTGCTGTGTGCTCGTTTAGCTCGTATCCAACAAGAAGACTTGTATAGTATGGAATACATGGAATATTTAGATCAGGATTTTGAATTCATCCCAACTGATGAAACTGAAGAATATTTCACAATGGAATCAACTACTACACGAGACGATTTAGTTGATTATTTATACAAATATAGACATCAACATAAATTAGTTGATAAAACAGATAAAGATAATCACCATATTGCAATAGAAATCGCCCGAAACAACCAAGAACGTTCTCGTAAATTGCTATTTAAGATAATGGAAGAGAATATCGAACGTTGGTGGGACTAAAACAAAAACAAACATATGATAACACCACAATCAATCAGAAAAGGAATCACCATCAAGTTCGACGGTGTAGTAGTAGACAAGAAAACCGTCATTGACGCTAGTGAAGGGTGGAATCCAAACCACGAAACATTGTTTAAAAAATTACTTAAACAAGGCGGTTCATTTAAAATCAATGGTGTGCTAGTTGAAGTAAAACCTGAAGAAAAAACATTCAACTCCAGAGGAGACAAAGATGGAGGCATTCAACAAATAGATGCATTTGCTCGTTTTTAAAGATTTGGCTTTTTAAAATATCTTTCGTATATTCCTTGAAAATAAGGAAATGAAAGCAGTTTTAGATAAAAAGAATAGACCCAAACCTGAACCAACATTCATAGTATTGAATGAATTGGCTCAGGTTTTTTGTGGCTTACGAGGTGGTTATCCTGAGTTTAGTGATGACTTTGAGTTGGCTAAACCATTAGTAAATGATGAACAAGTAAAAATGATCAAACAAGGGACTTCATTTAAATTAGAAAAATATTATTTATAAGGGAATAAGAGATTAAAAAAGAAATTCGTATATTGATTATATAAAAAGAAAATAAAAGTTATGAACATTACACAAAGACAAACAACAGGAAAACGAGGACGACCAGCTAAAACAACAAATTTAACTCCGGTTCCATCCATTATCGATTTTTCCCAAATCACAAAATTGAATAGATTAGACATTGACAAGCGAATGCTTGAGTCAATGTCAACAGGATTGCCTGTTATGGATACATTGTTTTCACATGAAGGTGGTGTACCATGTTCAACCAACATTATGGCAATTGGCGATCCCGGTGTAGGAAAAACATCAGTAATGCTAGACGTTTTAGCATCTGTTCAAAACAAAGGACGTAAATGTCTATTTGTTTCAGGTGAAATGGGTCGCAAACAAATGTTCAAATACACAGAGCGATTCAAACAGTTTGGTGTTGTAGATACTTTATTTACATCCGACTACATGCAATACAATACAAAAGATGTTATTGAACAAGCGTTTGATCTTGGATATGACTTGGTTTTGATTGATTCAATTGCTGAAGTTATTGAAGGTTGTAGAGATGATAATGGTTGGGATCGTAAAACCGCTGAATCATGGTTAGTAGAGGTTTGTGTTCGAAACAATAAAGGCGAAAACAAACAAAACAAATTTACTTCATTCCTATTGATCCAGCAAGTAACTAAATCAGGTGAGTTTGTAGGTTCAAACAAATTGAAACATATGACCGATGCAATGATAGAAATGCGACGTGATTCAGAACGTGATGGAGGTGGATGTTACATGATGTTTAATAAAAACAGAAACGGAAACGTAAACAAGAAATTGTCGTTTTCACTTTCAAACAATAAAATCGATTACGGAATTTTAGTAGATGCTTAATTGAAGGGATAAGAGGTATAAAATAGAATTCGTATATTGAAGTATAAATAAAGAAAAAAATATGGCTAAAAAAGAGAAGAATATTATTGAAACAAAGTTCTTAAACATCAAAAACAAGTTTAAAGCGGGTGGGTACGACATTGAGGAGATGGATCATTTAACATGTGATTTGATTGCTCATTTAGCACAATTAACAGACAATGGTTTTACTGAAATTGAAGGTATATCAATTGATCTATACAAAGATAGAACATGGTGGTTGATTGAAAAACTAGGTCTATTACCTGAGTACCGAGACGATGAAGACTTTGTTGATGAGGAATTTGATGAAGAGGAAGAAGATGACTACTACAAAGACGATGCGTTTGAATTTGAAGTAGAAATAGATGACAGTAAGTTTTATAAATAAAATTTGGATACCTGAAAGAGATTTCGTATATTAAGGTATAAATAAGGAAAAAAATAAATTAAAAAAAGAAAAAGTTATGTTAGATTTAAGCAATCAAGAGTTTTTAAGTGCTGATCAGATTAGAAGCCAAGCTTCATCAATTTTCAGCAAAACAGCCGCTCCCACGGTTTCAGATAAGTTTACACACATCCCCACATTTAAGGTGATTGAGGATATGGAGAAATTAGGTTGGGGTGTAGTAGATGCCAAACAAGTTAAGGCACGTAAAGAAGGAACTAAAGGTTTCCAAAAACACCTAGTAGTATTCCGCAATCCGGATGTAGTAATCAACGGAGCAGATGGCGATACAGTATTTCCACAAATTCTATTGACAAATTCCAATGATGGTAAAAACGCGTTTACGTTTACCGCTGGATTGTTTAGAATGGTGTGTGAAAATGGTTTAGTTATCTCAACTGAGCAGTTCAATGATGTAAAAATGCGTCACATGGGCTACACATTTGAGGAATTGCAAGCTCAAATTAAAGAAATGGTTGAGTTGTTGCCTTTGACAGTTGAGTCAATGAACAAAATGAAACAAATTCAATTGAGTGAAGATCAAACACTTGATTTAGCTAAAAAAGCATTAGCGTCTCGTTTCACAGAAGATCAAGTTGAAGCATTCAACATCGATTTGGAAAAATTGTTAGAACCAACACGTCCTGAAGATAAAGGTACAGATTTGTGGTCAGTGTTCAACGTAATTCAAGAGAAAATCATTGATGGAGATTTCACATACATGATTGGAACAAGAGTTCGTAAAGCACGTAAAGTGAAGAATTTCAAACAAGACATGGAAATCAACCAAAAATTATTCGCAACGGCAGCTCAATTCATGGCTGCCTAAGCCCCTAAGTCAGGTATTGCGTAATGTGAAAGCGGCTATCACACCCAAAAAACACCACGGTCCATAAGCTCTTGGACGCGAGAAGTCATAAAGGTTGCAATGTCGCAGGTTCGAATCCTGCCCTGACTACACAACTGCTTCATAACCAGTTCTTTTACCCCACCTGATGTAATGTTGGGTGAGGTTTTTTAAATAAAGGAATGGTTTTAGCAAAAGAAATTTCGTATATTAAATGTATAAAAAGGAAAAATATGAACATTCAAAATTTGAATCCACAAGAACTAGAGCAATTACAGACATTGCTTAATAAAATGAATCCTCAACCACAACTAGATGTTACCCCAGTTGAGCAAATGATAGATAACATCATAGAACATTTCGAATGGAAACGAGTACAAGAAGTAATGGATTATTTGGATTGGCAATGGCGGGGTGAGTTTGTTACAATTGCAATGCTTAAAGAGTCAGCTGAAAGGTTGCTTCGTGGTGCAATGGATTCACGTTTAGGTGAATTTATAGATGAATCTGATGAAATAGGAATCGCCAATAGTACAGGTGGTTTAGAAGCTAAAGCATGGTGTGATGAAGATAAAGAAAACATTGTTCGCCTTGAACTTAAGTTTGTATTAGGTAGTTGGGATGAATCAATTGATGAACTATAAAATGGAAGATCAACAACAAAAAATCATTGCTCTCCAAGAGGAAATGATACAATTATTAACAAATGGTATTCAAGCTCGTGATAAATTCATTGAGTTTTTAGAAAAACAATTAGAACGAGCAGATAAATTCATAACAGCACAACATGAGCAACAAAAGTAATTCATCAAACGGTTTAGGTTTAGGAGTGATTTTATTCTTAATCTTTATGACCCTTAAATTAACAGGAGACATCAATTGGTCATGGTGGTGGGTAACAGCCCCACTTTGGATTCCAGTAATATTAGTAGGTATATTTGCAACTGTATTATTTTTCTTCTTTAAACGATGAGTCTAGACATACCCGTAGTAGCATCGTTTGGTGGAAATAGGATTACACCACGGTACAATCAAGGACATGACATGAAGAAAATGGTTGGACGTACATTGAGATGTAACATGTTTCCAACTCTACGTGGTAGATTACTCTATACACATCAAGAACGTTGTTACTTTGTAATGGTAGAAAACGATGAATGGCCAAAATATAATCAATGTGCGGGTCAAATAGAATGGTTAAATGAACATATGGTATTAACAATGCCTTTTGAAAACGAATAATATGGAAAAAGTAATTAAAGACGGAAAAGTAGCAGTATTAGTATCTCATGGTTGGGGTGCAGGATTTCATACATGGGGTGCCCCAGTTGAAGCAATTTTTGATCCAACATTAGTTGAGTTGATTGAAAATAAGCAAATCCAAGAAGCAACTACATATGCACAAAAAGCATATCCAAATGCATTTTTAGGTGGTGTTGTAGATTTAGGTATTGAATGGGTACCTGAAGGAGCGAAATTCATCATCAATGAGTATGATGGTAGCGAATCAATCCAATTAATGGATGAAACAGATTGGCTAACAGCTTAATAGAGGAATAGTGATCGTCAAATAACTTTCGTATATTCCAATAAATAAAGAAAATGAGTATTGTTCGATTTATAGCAGATTTACATTTATCACACCAAAACATGGCTAAGCGACGTGGTTTTTCAAGCATTGAGGAACACGACGAGCACATCATTGCACAGTGGAATAGTGTAGTAAATAAACGTGATGTTACCTATATTTTAGGTGATATCACAATGGAGAAATCATCACCATACCCATTACTTGATCGTTTAAACGGTATAAAACACATTGTGTTAGGAAACCACGATCGTCGTCAAGACACTAAAAAACTATTTGATTACGCCGAGAGCATAGGTGGAATGCTACAATACAAAGGTGTATTTTTAACACACTGCCCAATACACTCAGATGAACTTGAATATGGTATTGTAAAAAACATTCACGGACACATTCACGATAAAGTAGTGATGAAGATGCTTGATGGATGGGAAGTACCTGATGAACGATATTTTTGTGTTAGTTGTGAGCAAGTAGATTACTTACCTAAATCACTTGAGGACTTAGGTATTCAAAGATAATTTCGTATATTGAGGATATAAAAAGAGAAAGTTATGACAGAAAATTTTAAAGACCCAAATCAATTAGACCTATTTGCAGGTAAATTATTAACACCTGATCAACAAACACATGTTGACAATTACATTGCTAGTCAACAAAAAGTTACTACATTTCAAGAAAATGAAACTCAACGGATTGAAGAAATGTTGATTGAAGCAGGATTCATCAAAGGTGTTACGTTCAAAAACAATTTTAAATCATCAACCACTACACGTAAAGTAACATTAGGTTATAGCTACAATCAAACCCAATTTGAATTTGAAGTTACAGCTAACATATGTACCGGTGGGATTGTTTTGTTAGGTAAACGTTTTGATTTATCAACTAAAGAATTAAAAGACGCTACATTTAACTTTGATGTTCAACGAGACAAATTACAATCATGGGGTATTCAAGATCAATCTCGTTATGTTAAACCAAAAACATTGTTAGCTAAATTATTGGAACACAATGAAAAGGAAACACAACGATTCGAAGATTATAACAAAGCAACTGCATTTTTGAATACTACACTCAACAAATACAAAACATTATATCCATCAGCTACAGTTACAAGCGGACGTGACTATGCAAAGTATTATGGTTCGTTTGATACAATTAAGGTTGAATTTGAATCAGGTAGTTTTATTGAATTTCGAATTGATCCGTACAATGACAGAGATGTTATATTCAAGAAAAAAGATGTTGAATATGATAATTTAAGTTCAGAGGAATTGCTCGAACGATTTTCAAAACAAGTAAAAAAGGAAGCCTCTAATTAAAGAGGCTTTCGTATATTTCAAGTATGAAAAAAGAGAAACATATGACAATAAAAATGACAGAAAACCCAGGTGTAGTTGAAACAGTGATCGACATGCTTAAACATATTGAAGTAGATGGAGAAACAACACAACACATTTTATCTAAAACAGGAATGGAATGGCAAATGCTTCGTCAATTAATAATGACGTTGCCACTTGAACAAGTAGAATATTTAATTGAAGAACGTAAAGATTTAGGGATATGAAATTTGAAAGAGGTGAAGTAATTGAATTTCAAGGAGCAGAAACATACAATGCTAAAAAAGGAGCAAAAGCAATATGTAAAGGATATTTCTTGTACAATGAAGAAGAATTTATTGATATTGAATGGGTTAGAGATGGAGATTCAGATGGACAACTAAATGGTGGTTATTATGAATCAATGTTTATAAAATCAGAGGAAGTTTCTGAGTAAAAAGAAGATCGTATATTACAGTATAAATAAAAAAAGAAAAAGTTATGAAATTTGATTTTGAAAAAGGTAAAGAAGGATTAGTAGAGTATTTCAATAGTGATTTTGATAGAGCAAATGAATACTCACTCGAATACATCAAGTCATGTAATGATATAGATGATATTGCAAATGAAGTAGCATCGTTTCGTGCCTTTAAGGAAGAACATCTAAAAGTAATAGGCAGAATCATACGTGCCAACACATTATCATCAGTATTTGAAGCGTTAGAGGATACTGCTATAGAGGATGATGACGAAACTATTTTATCATTTTTTATTGAAGGACTACAATGAGAAAAAGCGCTAAACAACAAGTAGAGGAAATCGAAATGGCAAGATTTGAAATGTACATGACGTTATTCTTGCTTGATTTAGGAATAGAGTTATCAAATTAGTTTTCGTATATTAATTGTATAAAAAGAAAAAAATTATGGCAACAAGAAGTAGAATAGCAATTGAAAATCAAGATGGATCAGTAACATCAATTTATTGTCATTTTGATGGTTATACCGAACATAATGGTAAGATATTAGATGAAGCATATAATACCGCAAATAAACTAAACGCATTGATTGCATTGGGAGACATTTCATCATTAGAAAGATCAATTGAAGATACAGTAGCATATGCTCGTGATCGAGGTGAAGATTTTAACCAAACAACATTTGATAATGTCCCAACATTGTTTGAAGCTGGTTTCAATTCAGGTGTGGAATATATCTACTGCCTTACCAAAAGTGGACAATGGTTAGTATCTGATGATGGTCCAGTTATGGAATTGGAGCGAGCAATTGAGGAGGGACTATAATGAAATTTGAAAACAAAGAACAAGTAGTAGACGCATTGGTGAAAGAATGGAATCGTAAACGAACAAGTTTTTACAACACACCAACCAATCAGACCAATGAAGATTATTGGACGTTTAATCGCACTTTAGAATACTACAATAAATTAAAAAAAGAATATTTCATCACTTGTGTAGGGAATTTAGCTCACAATAGCTTAAAAGGAATATTGAGTTAAAAATAGATTTCGTATATTGACTGTATAAGAAAAAAGAAACATTTAAAAAAACAAAAAAATAAAGGTTATGGCAAAATTAAATCAATTCCAAAAAGGTACAATTAGAGAAGCATTAACAATGTATGGCAATGCATTAAAGCAAGAAATCGCTGATGCGGAAGCAGCAGGTAAACGTCCATTCATGACACAAGGTTTTGTGGATATGCAAATCAATGAATTGTTAGATACATTGAAAATCGTAAAAGGGTAATATGAGCGATGAAGAGGCATTGCTCATCATTGAGCAAATGGAAGAACTAGACTTTGGAGCTAGGGACATAGGTTTTTAAAGGCAATTTCGTATATTGATTGTATAAAAAGAAAATAAAGGTTATGAAAAAGAAAGATATTATTGAATTACTACAAAACAAAGAAGCAACAGCTTATTTAGATCTACAACAATGTAATGATGTATTTGGTGTTGATCATCAATACACAAAACAATCAAGACGGACATGGGGTGTTTTAAATGAGATATTGGATGAAATTAAAGTAAAACCAAACCATGAATTAGAAGCAAGTAAACAAGCCCAAAAAATGGTTTTAGATAGGTATAAAAGAGAATTTGCTTAATTTGCCTTACCCCACACCACAATACTCAAATACGTATATACTCAGATGAAACAAGGCGATAAAGTAACATGTATATCATTACCAGGTGTTTGGACGTTGGTGTGGTATCAGAAAGGGGACGAAACGTGTGCCATTCAAAACGAAACGTATAGGAAAATTGTTAAAACAAGAACTTTAACTAAAGTGAAGGACAAAGGTAAGTAAATAAATTTTCGTATATTTCAGTATAAATAAAAAAAGACATAAGTTATGAAAAGTTTCCCATCATGTATCAGTATTATAGAAAAATTTATTCAAAGTGAAATGGCAGAAAATCAAGATTCAAATGAATATATTTTAGCATTGAGTGAATGTACAACATTAGAGGATTTAATGTATGAAGTTGGTAGTTGGAAATTCGATGATATAATGGAAGATTACGGGAGTGTTGCTCATTATATACTAGTGAGTTTAGATAGGGAATACGATTAGTAAAATAAGAATCGTATATTTCAGTATAAAAGAAAGATAAGTTATGAAATTTGAATTAGGAAAAGATAATATAGGAAATTATTTACAAGTTGATAATAATGTATATTATGTTAAAGATAATGAAGGAAATTTTATTTTAAGTTTAAATTTTCCATACAAATACAATAGACCATTCAAATATAATACCCCTAGAGAAGAACATATTGATAAAAATAATTGGAGGAAAAAATTAAATTCCAATTTCCCAATTATGAAAATAATCACCAAATTCCCAAAATTAAAACATGAATTTGTTGAATATGAAAGTGGAGATAAAGAATTAATTGTAAAAATTAACCCTAAAAACCTTAAAGGAATATCTTAATTAATAGAGATTTCGTATATTTCAGTATAAATAAAAAAACAAAAAAGACAAGTTATGAAAAAAGAAACATTAGTAGCACAATTAGAAGCAGCAAAAGCATTATCATCACAAGTTGATATTGATAAAGTAATTGAATTGATCAATGGATTAGATTTAAACAAAACACCGTTGTTCACTCAGGAATTAGTAGATGATTTATGTTGTAGAATTGAGTTATGTTTAGATAACAACAGTGATGATTTGGTTGATAAGGATAGTGTTGAATTTAGTATTGGTTATGGAAATGTACTTGAGATAGACACTGCTCAAATCGACACTTACGAAACGATGAGGCATATAACAGCAGTGTTAGATGAGTTTATTGATGAGGAACAAGAAGATGAAGAAGTTGAAACCATGATTGGTGGAACAGGAGTGTTGAATAGCAATGAGGTAAGACAATTGAGTGAGGATGAGGTAAGAACATTTATTGAAGGACAAAAGTAATTAAAGGTAAGTTCGTATATTTCATCAAATAAAAGGATATGAAGGTAATTAAAACAAAAGTAGTAGTTGAAAAGGAAATCACATATGACATTTGTGAAAGTATACTTGATTCAAATTATTCAGAACAAGAACTAGCAGAGGAAATCATTGATAATTTAGGATTGATTGATGGTGGAATTGAGTTTGATGATAATTACTTTAGTGTTGATGGAGAGAGAGTAAACGGTTCAACTATTGAAGTGTATCAAGAAGGAGAATATGACATGTATGGAGGACCATACGAACCTAAAATGAGCAAACCAATTGTTAGAGTTAATGGACGAGACATATTTGATCAAGTTAGAGAGGCATTTGACAATTATGGTTGGGGTGATAATATGGTTGATATTAGTAGAACAGATATTTGGGGTTGTATTATCTAGGGACTAAAAGATATAAACAAATTTTCGTATATTGAGGTATAAATAAAAAAAACATATGAAAGACCTACTAAAGAGATTACTAGAAGAAAACAAGGAAATGCAAACGGAAATCATTGGGATTGGAGTAGGAGATTACAAAACAGGATACCTCCAAGCATTGATAAACGTAGAATCATCATTGGAATTTGAGTTAAGCAAATTAGATGAGGAATAAGAGAGATAAAATAGAGATGGAGGAATAACTTCAACAGAATTTATTTCGTATATTCCAGTATAAATAAGAGAGACATATGAAATATAGAGAATTTACATTGACACAAAAAGGCAAATTAATAGCAATATTTTTTGTTAGGTTATGGGAGGATCATGATTTTAACCCACATGAACCAATGACGGATACTTATGTACAAGATGTTTGTTTTGAAGCTGGATTTAGTAAGGAAGAGACATTAATGGTAATGGATGAGTTAGTGAGAATGGGAATAGTAGAATAGAGATAAAAATCGTATATTCCAGTAAATAAAGAAAAAGGATATGTATAGTTTAAAGTGTGATTATTATCAAAAGGAATTCAATTATTTACATGAGTTAGTAGATGATGTGTTGATGAGTGGAATGGATCCTGATTATGAAATAACTAAGAATGGGGTGGGAATGAATGAAAAAGTAATTGATTTAATTAGGTTTTAAATAGATAGGTTATGACAATGTTTATAGTAATACTGGGAATTGTGTTTATAATGGTTCATTTTAATGATGAAGATTAACATAAACATACATGTTTATCTACGAAGATCATCGTGTATAAAACGAGGACGATCATCAACAATGACAATCATCAACAAAACGGAAATCATCGATGATCGTCGTCAAGGAAATCATCAATGTGTGGAACGAACATCAACATGGGGAACGTCAATTATCAAAAATGATCATCACCAAACGGAAATCGTCGGATAGTAGGTGGAATGTTGGTTGGTCACGAAGGGTGTGAGAAGGATGCGGGTCTAACCCTTCCATGACGCAGCCACGTCCTTTTTAATACCTTTCCAAAAATATATACAAAAAACATGAACCCCACGTCCCCCTCACGTGAATATTGGGGGAATGGGGGTCGTCACGTAATGTTTCCCGTCACGAATGTCGTCAAAGGTGGTTAAAAACATTTGTTATCCTGGGTTATCTTTCGTATCTTCCCAATATGTATTAGGGACATTAGGGAAACGATTTAGGAAATAGCAACATCGTATAGGGTACAAAAGTATTTCCAGCAATCACAAGTAATGTTCATTTCAGGTCAATTAAAAAGAAACTTACAGGGGACTGTAGGTTATCACTCTGTCTTCGTATATTGAAATAAAAAACAAATGAAAACCATTATCATCACTCAGGAAGAAATCAACAAAGCAACTCGTCCAAACGTGTATAGGAATAGAAAAAAATACACTAGAAAAGATAAACACAGGAATAAGTCTATTGAAAATTAATTCGTATATTTCAGTATAATTAAAAATGATAAATATGAAAAATATGATTTGTGAATTAAATGATGAACGTTTTAATGTAATTGATAATCTTATTAATGAAGATGATGTTATTAATTATTTGAATTCTATTGAAAAAATACAAAGTGAATTGTTGAATAATAATATTAATGCAAAAGAGATGTATGAATATTTGTATACTTTGATGATTAATAATTGTTAAATGAATAAAATGATTAAAGTATAATTCGTATATTGAAGTATAATTAAAAAAGAAAAGATATGAAGTTTGAAATTAAAAGCAATTACGATCAGCAGTTAAAAGATTTGATTAAGGCATTCAATAGCGGTTTGATTACATTTGATGAAATGTGTGAATTGAACATGAATGTGATTGATAAAGCAAACATTGATAAATTAAGGAATAAGTAGAGTAAATAGAAATTCGTATATTTCAGTATAATTAAGATAAGACAAAAAATTAAAATTTAAAAAGAAAAGTTATGAAAAATGTTAAAGAAGTAAAAGGAGTTAAAACAGGACGTCCAGTTAATCCAAACAGTGCAAGACAAATCCGTTTAGCAGAATTAGAAGCAAAACGTTCCAATGGCGAATTGAAACGAGGACGTCCAGTTGATAGTACTTCAGAGCGTCAGTTTAGATTACAGATTCAAGCAATTAATAAGCAATTAGGAATAGGAGGGCAAGGACGTCCGATCAATCCAAATTCAGCTAGACAAATTCGTTTAAATGAATTAGCTGCTAAAGCTGAATTGAACGGAGGAGTTGTTAAACGAGGACGCCCAGCAAAAGTAGTAGTAACGGATGAGGTAGCAGCATAAGCTACCTCCGGACCAAGGGGTGATAAGATTGATTCGTATATTGTGGTATAAATAAGTTAAGACATGACAGGTATTTTTGTAATAGTAGTATTTTTGAGTGGTGTAGGTGTGTTGTGTAGTTTATTATGGAATGATAAATTGTTTTAAATTAGAGGTTATGGAAGTATTAGTAGTTTTAGGTTTGACAAGTATAGTGGTTTTAATCAAGTTTTTATTAATGGAGGTGTTATTATGAAAACAGTTAAGTTAGATATCAAGGCCCGAAAGCAAGGTTTGATAAGTTTAATTCAATTACTAAGCCCGGGAGTGAGTAGGGAGTTAGAGAGTGAGTTAGATAAGATAAGTGTAGATGAGTTATACGAAATATATTTAAGATTAAGATAATGAAAGACAAGAAAAATAAAGTAATCCAGTTGATCAACCCGATTGAGTTAGTGGTCTTGCCCCACATATTAAGGTTCGAAGACTCAATTATCCACCTGAATTAGGGAATACCGGGTGTTAAAGTTGATTCGTATATTGTGGTATAAATAAAGATAAGACATATGACAAAGTTAAAATTAACAAAAGTACAAGAAGTAAGCATGATGGGTCAATTTATGGCCGTAATGACATTTCTAGAGTCAATGGGTATAGAGACATCAGAATTAACATCCACAGATGTAGCATCCATTAGATACGATTTACTCAAATCCATAGATGCATTATAATTCAGCATCATGGTTGAATCTGAAGCTCGCGGTTGGCGGGCTTTCGGTGACCATGAGCACTACACAATTTATCCAAGACAATAAGACACGCATTCAAAATATGGATGGTAATTTAGATGATGCTGCAATCACAATTATGGGTGAAAGCGGGCGCCTCGAATTTTACTATTTTGAAGATGGGTGTCTGGTGAGTTCGAAATCTGTGATCCCAAAGTGGTAAGACCCTTGGTATAAGGGTGGTGGGCGGTACGGCGTATGGCGGTATATATATGTGCGTACACCCGTGGTACCGCCCCACGCGCGCCGATGTCAATACGGTGCGGGGTGGTGAAGGACGCGACTTAGAGTAAAGGCCAGCCACTTTTATACAATCTCCATCATGACAGTATATCCCTATATATTTGACCTGTTGGTTAAATAGCTTATATATCCCCCCACAATCAACCCCTAGTTTCCAAAACGACCAAAGGGAATAAAACCCACGAAAAATTAATCTCCTCTCTTTACAAAAGTCCTTGGAGTCGATAAGATATATACGTATATTATAAGAAAATAAGGTATTATGCGACTAACAAGAGAACAAAAGAAAGAAAAAGCCGTTGAAGATCTAATCAACCAAATGTTTATCATAGCAGGTCATGACGTTACATTTGAAGACGTTAAAACGCGCCAAGATAATTGGTTTCAACAGTATACTATGACCATAGCCCAAAATGAGGAATGGCAAAAATGGGGTAAAAAATACCTCCAAACTAACTTACGTACACGAGCTAAATTAGCAGAGAAAGAAATGCAATGGTTCAGTTTACAATACGGATTATCATTTTCAGATTTCCCTAGTTTTGGACCTTATAATACAGAAGAATAAGATGACAGCAGTAGAATGGTTAGAAAACCAAATAAAAACTTCAAAATACTTTTACAAATTAATAGCAGAAATAAATAGTAGAAGTACAGTAGCACAATCTAACATATTTGAACAAGCCAAAGAAATGGAGAAGGAGCAGATTAAAGATGCTTTTAATGTTGGAGTTTATGATGGAGGAGGCATTATTAAAAAGTATAAAATGTCAGGAGAACAATACTACAATGAAACCTTTAAATCATAATAATATGACAGCAGTAGAATGGTTACAATCACAAATTGTATTTGAAAGTGTTGATAAAGAATCATTGGCAAGATGGGATGAAGATACTGACTTATCTGAATACTTTGAACAAGCCAAAGAAATGGAGAAGGAGCAAATGATTGAGTTTTCTTGTCAAGTTGCCGAATCAAGTGCTATGAAGTACATACAAGGCAAGACAACAAGAATGATAGCCGAAGAATTATTAACCTTTAAATCAGAATAAGATGACACCAACACCGAAAGAAAAAGCATTTGAGTTGATACTCAAAATAGAAACAGAACTAATTGACAACCGTGTTTATAGAGGCACTATTAAAAAACTTGCATTAATAGCAGTTGATGAAATATTAGATAATTTTGGACTTGTATGTAACGGGCAGACTTTCTATACAGAACATAGAGCATTTGACTATTATTCAGAAGTAAAACAAGAACTAATTAAATCAGAATAAGATGAAAAAACTATTACTACTTTTATTATTACCTATTACAACTACTTTGTGTTCACAGGTAACGGTCATTAATGACACCATTTTAACAGGGGCAGGATTTGCATATCAATGTTCAAACCCTATTGATACTTTTACTTTTACTTTTGATACACCTTTGGGGAGCTCATTCCCACCATGTGATTCATTTTTTGGAGTAAATCTAAACTGGGTGCAAGTCATGATAATTGATGATACGATTGATACAAATCCAAACGTACAATTTGATGTGTTTTTTAGGCCATTATTTATGGATAGCAATGGTGTCCAACAAGAAACATTACTTCAACATAATTTCTTACCTGAAAATATTTATGCAAGTGGATGTTATCAATTTGAAACACAGTTTTTGTGCCCTGAAGGAGATACAATATTATTTGTAGGTACATGGAATATTCAAGTTGCAGATGTTGAAGAATCAGAACTTGTAAATAATAAAAAATTAATTAGAATCACTGATGTGATGGGAAGAGATTGTCTTGATGAAAAGAATAAATTTATTCTATATCATTATAGTGATGGTTCTATTAACAAAACCTTTAAATCAGAATAAGATGAAAGAGAAACTTATTAAATACTTACCTATACAGTTTATGGGTGGATTTATTATTGCAACATTATTGTATGAACCTAATAATAGATTACTACCTATTGGTATGCTTATTTTAAGTGCACTTATAGTTCTTTTTACATTTTTTAAATCAGAATAAGATGAACACAAAAGAAAAGCACATCAAAATGGGTAATGCAATGTATGCATCTGTTTTATATTTATGTGAGATAAGGAAAGCCCGCAAGAAAAAAGAAACATTTAAATCAGAAGAAGATGGAACAAATTAAATGTTATTGCGGTCACACAACATATTGTGATTGTGGTCCACTAGAAGAAAAGCCAGAATCACAAAATAATACATTATACGTAGTAACTGCTTATCGTTGGGGTGATATTGAACAGCATGGTTATGTTGTTGGCATATATAGCAGCCATGAAAACGCTACAAACGCATCCAAAATAGAATACATCAACCGTGGTGGAAAATATGAATGCCAAATAACAGAACATGAATTAAATTTTATAGAAACATACTATGATATCACGGATTAAAATAGGTAATTTCAGAGCATCATTTGTTTTGAGACACCGATGGGAAAAAGGCAATGGTATATCAAACTACACCTCAACCCAAATGAGAAAAGAATGGAACCTCGGTATTTGGGCAAAGAAAAATAAAGTAGTTGGTCAAGTTAAAAAAGGCAAAGACCGTGACACGACCATAGAGGAAACCTTTAATGAGGTTAATCTTGTAAACAATTACATGATTGGATTAAATTTAATTGTATGTAAAGTTTGGGTAGACTTTACTTTTAAACCAACATTTGGAAAAAAATAAAATTATGGAATTCAGAATACAAATCAAAGAACAACGAAACGGGACAAAACGATATATTCCCCAAGTTGGAACCCCACGTTTACGAATAGGTAAATTTGATTTTCTACCTATTGGATGGGAAAACATAATTAAATCTGGTTGGGGCTATATGTCGGCTCAATTAATGTATGAATCTCACTCTACAGAGCAA
The DNA here is from genome assembly GCA_903825095.1 of uncultured Bacteroidota bacterium. The sequence goes on from CAIJZF010000248.1 coordinate 51,737, forward strand.
GATGCACTCGATATCATCGAAGGATATAAAAAATACCTTATTGAAGAAGAAGGTAGAGAAACCAAAAAAACCACTTACAAACCCGTAAAATGAAAAAACACTGTAGAATATTCCCCTACCAACTCATCCATGATGATAATCTAAAGGACATGCGTAATGAATCATTTGAACGTGGATATAAAACCGCTAAACGTGATTCAATTGAATTTTTAACCGACAAACAGAAATTAGACTGCAGATCATTAACTGGAGATGAATGGGAAATGGTAATAAAGTTTCTAGAGAAATATAATCTCCAATTTGGCTACGATGTTTCCAGTGGTGGTTTCTATGTCCTAAAAACCAAATAACATGGCAATAATCCTAAGTTTACTTTCCATAATTATCAGTATAGCCACTATTATAATGAATATAAGGTATGCAAGAATTGAAAATGAAAGATATCAAGAGGCTCTCAAAACTCCGGGAACTCATTTTAACAATGAAGGTCAAACCAATGTCTCAAAAAGAATATACCTCGACCCGACTAAACGCTTATAAAGCGGTAAGATAGGGGTATATACGTATCTTTGTAGTTAGGGATGGGGTAAGCATCTGCACATAGGTTTAAAAGAACTTGGTTACCTGAAATATTTATATTATATTGGTGGCTATGCTTTTAAAACTTTTATCTATACCTTTTTTATTTGCCGTTGGGTCTTTAGGGATCGTGGCTTGTGCTATATTTGAGTTGGTTAATATATTTATCAATAAACAATAATGGCTTCTACAACTTATACTGCTGCTCAATTATATGGTACTCAAGGTGGAGGTACTTCATCAATTAATTTATCTTCAAGTGTACAATATCTTTTTTCAATAGATAGTACTTCGGGTTCTTCTTATTTTACAATGGAAACAGTTCGTGACTATGTAGGAACTACTCCTAGAAATACTTCGGGATCATATTTTACAAATGGGGTGGCTAATAGAGTTATTTCAGATTATATTGCAGGTTTTTCAACTACAACTTCTCCTTATAATTCATTTACTTTTACTCCTGCTACTAATGTTACAGGATCAACTCTTATGTTGAGGGGGACGGGTGGTGTTTCTTTAACTATTTTCAACCCACTTTCTTTATTTGCTGCGGGTGAAAAAGGTGTATGGTTTGATCCCACGGATATAAAAACATTATTTCAAGATGCTGCAGGTACAATTCCAGTAACCGCTTACGGACAAAAAGTAGGTAGAATTTTAGATAAATCGGGAAATAATAACCATGCAACCCAAGCAACCACCGCTCTACAACCTACATACCAAATTGATAATGAAGGAAATCCAAACTTAACATTTTTAGGTTCTTATACTCAATTAGCAACTTCTGCTATTGATTTCACTACTACTGCTCAAATGATGGTTGGTGTTGGATTAAATGTAGTTGGGTCTGCTTCAGCAGCAGCCGCTATTGAATTAGGAACCGATGTTAATTCAGTTAATGGATCATTTTTATTTGGTGCTCCTAGTTCAACAGCTGATCATAGTTTATATTTGCGTGGAACTTCTACTATTGCTGCGCGTATAGATAATGTTGTGGATGGAGATGATATTATGGTTGGGTTATTTGATATATCCCAAGCAACTAAAGAATTAGAGTTGATTCCACGTTTAAATAGGGTCCAATTATCTGGTTCTCAAATTACTTGGACAGGTACAGATGCCGGTACAGGAAATTTTGGAAATTTACCTTTATTTATAGGAGCTCGCAGTGGAGGGACACTTCCATTTCAAGGAAAAATATATCAAGTAATAGTTAGAGGGGCTTTAACTAATGCAAGTGATGTAACTCAAACAGAAAATCTAATAGATTCTAAGCTAGATTAAGAAATCCTTGGCTTATTGACCTTTTATTCGTATACTATGGGTATAAATAAAAAAATAAAGGTTATGAAAAATGTATTTGAGAATATTGAAGAAATCCAAACAAAAGAACAAGCAGAAGCTCGTATCAAAGAAGTTAAAGGTCAAATCCGTAAACTAGAAATTGCAGTTATTGCAATTGGTTTGATCGGTTTATCTCTCATCGTACTCCCATTTCTTGGAATCCTAGCATTCAATGTATTGTCTGTATTGGCTATCCTTGGAGGAGCAGCGTTGATTGTAAAAGCATTTAAGGAAGGAGAAATTCTCGAGACAGAGAAATTTTTTCTCCTAATTATTTTTTCAAACAATAAAAACGATGAAGATGGAAAACAGTGAGTTTAAACCAAGTAGAAAGATTACAACTGCAGATGGAACAATCATGTATATGTTTGATGGTAAACTCCACAACTGGGAAGGTCCAGCTTTAATTCCAGAAGGTAATACTCGCAAACGTGAATATTATATTAACGGAATTCAAATGAGTGAAATTCAATGGAAAGAAGCTCTTAAAGGTAGAGAAGGTTTACCTTGGTACAAGGGAGCAGGTGCAAAAGCGCGATTTTAACACGTAAAATAAAGGTTATGTCTATTAAAAAAATTGATGAGCTTACAGCTCACACATATGTTCCTGTAGAGGAAGATTTCACAAAATCAGAACCAGCATTTTTTACAGTTACTCCGGATCCAAACGATCCGGAATGGGATAAAGTAACCTATTACACTGCTCGAAGAACAAACATGTATGAAAATAGAGAAGGTGAAGGAGATTCTTGGGTTTATATATTAGCTAATAAAACAATGCCTAACCTTGTTAAAATTGGTTTCACAGCAAAAACACCAGATAAACGCGCAGAACAAATTTCTCGCGGAACCGGGGTACCTGTCAAATTTACCGTTGAATACGCGCTTAAATGCTTTAATGGTCACGCGTTAGAAAGTGAAATTCACAAAAGTTTACATTCATATCGTGTTAATAATGATAGAGAATTTTTCCAAATATCGCTTGATGAAGCTAAACGTGTAATTGATTTTTTAGGGAAACGGTACATATAACATATTTATCAACAAAAATGGCATTAGATAATATATTTTCTTTATTTGGATTTCCTGACAAGGATGATGAGGAAAGGAAAAAATTAGAGGCTGAGTTAGATATCTTTAAGGAAACACCCCATTTTAAATTGGGTATGTTCCATAAGTTGATAATGAATGGAAATTTATTTTCAAAACAAGTTGTAAAGTTTTTTGCTAAAGCAGATCCTGGATTGGACATAAAAGGGATTGACCAAGCAGGTGAATATATGATGTACATCAGAGCTTGGTTTTGGATTGAGCAAGTTAAACTTAGAAAGAAGGAATGGAAAGAAGCCCTAAAGCAATATTCCAATGAGGAATTTGTTGTATCAATAAAGCTGTCTATTAATTACTTTGAAAGTACAGAAGAATATGAAAAATGTGCGCATTTGAAAAAAATCCAAGACTTTGTTGAAAAGAACTTGGCTAAGTAAAAGAAAGTTATTACCTTCAATTATATTTTGATTTTAAAATTATTAGAATATAAAAGGAAAAAATTAAATAATCAAATAAAACAAAAATGAGAAATAAAGAATTATTATTGAGACGGGTAGAGTCTCTAGAAAGTAAATTGAAACGTATGAGAAACGTTTTAAATGAAAGAAATGTTGAAGCCGCAAGAGAAGTTTTGCAAGAAATTTTAGAATTGAGGGATGATATCCAATCAATTGTTGAACGTGAAGATTAATTAAAATAAATAAAAGTTATGAATTTGACACCCGAACAAATCCAAGACAATTGGAATGAATTATTATCTTACATTGAGGATTACATTGAACAACCTCGTAAAGATAAATTATTAGAATTTTATGAGCAATATGCAGACCGTTTAATGTTAATGCCTGCCGCGCATAAAAAAGAATATCATAATGCTTTCCCCGGAGGATATGTAGAACATGTTTTACGTGTTATTCGATGTGCTATTAAGCAGGCTGAACTGTGGAATGATGAAGGATGTGACATGTCTACTTTTACAATTGAAGAACTAGTATTCTCAGCCCTGAATCATGATTTAGGTAAAATGGGGAGTGAAGATGAAGAATCATATATCCCTCAGACCGATAATTGGAGACGTGAAAAATTAGGAGAGGATTATATGTTTAATACTAAAGTTCCATTTGCATCAGTCCCAGATCGAGGATTATTTATGCTTCAGTCACATGGTATTTCTTATACCTTTAATGAAATGATTGCTATTCAGACACATGATGGTTTATATGATAAGGCAAACGAGAAATATTTAATGTCTTATATGCCAGAACAAAAACCAAGAACTTCATTACCTTTTATATTACATCAGGCCGATTTGATGGCAGCACGTATCGAATTTGAACGGGAATGGTTACCTAAGTTAAAAGAAAACAAAAAATCCGTGGATGCCGGAAAAGGGAATTTTACATTGGGGAATAAACCCAACATGTCTAAAAAGACATCAACCAAAACAAAAGCACTCGGATCATTTAAGAGTGACAGTTTAAAAAATATGTTAGACAGCTTATGACAACAATAGTAATTAGTATATTAGCAGTAACAGTAGTGATTCTAGGATTCACAACTTATAATCTTCTTCGTAAAAATGAAAAACAAGAAGATATTGTAGCCGGTTATTTAGTTTACCTAGATAATTTATCCCGCACAATCGAAGTTTCAGAAAAGAAATTAAAGGAACTAGATCGTGGTGGTGTATTTGAAAAAGACGACGAAGTTGGGGTTATATTTCAATCAATTTTAAAAATTCAAGAAATCCTCAATGACTTCAATCTTAGAAAAATCAATAACTAAAATGCCCAAAAAGAAAGTTAGCAAAAACTATTTCACTCAAGAAACTGAGGATGCTATCGTTCTGTACAATAATACTAGTGACTTTAAATTGAGAAGTCAAATATATGAAGAAAAGATTCATTATGCTTTCTTTAAACTAACTCAGAATATAATCCACACATTTAAGTTTTATCATACTGAGGTTAGTGATTTAGAGCATTTACAACATGAAATTATAGTATTTTTACTATCTAAAATACATTTGTTTGATCCTAGCAAAGGTGCCAAAGCATATTCTTACTTTGGTACCATTGTTAAACGTTGGTGTATCCTTTATAACGATAAAAATTATAAAAGTAAAATCCGTAAAGTATCAACTGATGAATTGTTAAAAGATGATACACATTCATATACAATAGAACCATCAAATTCAAACGATAAATTGTCTATATTTATGGATGAGTACGTAGAATTTGTTAGTATCAACATATATAAACTCTTTCCTAAAGAATACGATGCCAAGATTGCAGATGCAATTTTAGAGTTGTTTCGTAAACGAGAATCAATCGACGTATTCAATAAAAAAGCCCTATACATCTACATTCATGAAATGATCCCAGATGCTAAAACTCCTAAAATTACTAAAATAGCGGGTATTTTATATGGAGTATTTAAAAAAAATTATTTATTCTATTTAGAACAGGGATATACGAGTTTTCAACTCTAGTAATTTCCTATATTTATACCCAAAAATACTTATATGAGTAATTTAGAATCAAACGTTTGGGGTAAGAAGAAGTTTTCTGATATCCTCAAAGAAATATACGATAATCAAAAGAAAAAAGAAGTCCAAATATCTGCTTTGATAGGTGAGTTAAAACCACTCATCAACGATATTGGTGATGCTACATTAATAGTTCCACTTATTAAAGAATATATGGAGTTAGGAATTAAAAATGATGAGCAATTAGTTAAAATGGCTACCATCATTCAACGTGCTGTTGCATCTAATAAATCAGAAGATGAATCATTTGGAATGACCGAAGACGAAAAAGCACAATTGTTATCTGAAGTTAAGAAATTTAACCCACAAGGATAATGTCTCTTTTAAAAACAGGTATAACTAATTCTACTAGAGGGACATCTCCAACACCTAATACAGGTAATGCCCAAGATCAAATCAATGGTTTGAAAGGGCAAATGGTTGCCGCTAGGGTAATTGATATTGTTTTAGACGAAAACCACCCTAAATTTAACGATGTAGGACAATGGAATGGTATAGGAGCTCTATTTTATGAATTTGTTAACAGTTCAGGTACAACTTCTAATTTATCATATGCATTGCCATATGACTCTCAACAGAAAACGTATCCATTGGTTAATGAAATAGTATTGTTATTTTCTCTTCCTAATCAACAGATGGGAATTAATACTGCTAATCAATCATATTTTTATTTAAAACCATTAGGAGTTTGGAATCATCCACATCACGATGCATATCCAAATCTAGTAAAATCTAACAATCCCAAACAATCACAAGATTATAAAGCAACAAATAATGGAGTTGTAAGGAGAGTAACAGATAATTCAACTGAAATAGATTTAAATAGTCCTGTAAATCCATCACAAAATACATTTGTTGAAAAATCAAACATTCACCCATTGATGCCCTATATGGGAGATTCATTAATAGAAGGTAGATATGGACAAAGTATTCGCTTTGGTAGTACGGCTAAATCTAAAAGTCAAATAAGCAATAATTGGTCTTCTGCAGGAAATAATGGTGATCCAATTACAATTTTTCGTAATGGACAACCAACTACTGTAAGTGATCAAGGATGGATCCCAATAACTGAAGATATAAATAAAGATTTATCCTCAGTTTACTTAACATCTTATCAAAAAATCCCATTCAGTATAGCAAATGAAAATTTTGTTTCCTATACTACACTACCTACAACTCCAGCATCATATGCTAATCCTCAAATTATACTTAATTCAAGTAGGATAGTTATAAATGCAAGTACTGATAGTGTTTTAATTAGTGGCCAAACCTCAGTTGGTATATCTTCAAATGGAAGTGTTAATATAGAATCCACCAGTGAAATAAATTTAGCTAGTAAATTACTTAAATTAGGAGGTAAAAACGCTAATCAATCAGTTTTAAGAGGAGATGAAACTATAGGATATTTAAAAATATTAATCACCGAACTACAAAATTTAGCTGAGGCTTTAAAAGTAGTTCAAGATTGGCCATCTGGAGCACCCGCCCCTAACCCAGTTATATTAACAACAGCTAATTCTGCTTTAAAAGTTTTTGAAAATGTTTACAATGAAATAGATAGTGTTAAATCTAAAATAGTAAAAACATTATGATTTATTCTATAAAAGGAACAATTGTAAATAGTCAATCACAAGATGCTATAAAGGGAGCAAAAATTTCTGTTTCCCCTATTTTATTTTCTTTTACGGATGCTAATGGAGATTTTACCATTACAGGTGATTTACTTGAAAGCAGTAGTATCTCTTTAAACATTAACGCCCTAGGATATCAATTTATAACTCAATCACCTTATAAAGGAGATAATACTTTAAAAACAGATATAGGTGTAATTCAATTACAACCTATTGTTTCAAGTTTAGCAGAAGATAAAATAAAATCATCCCAACTTAGTAGGGCTCAAATTAAAGAAATTTCAAAAAGTAAAAAGAATTTTTCTTACTATGCTGAAGAGAAATTATCCAACCAAGTTAATACTTTAAAAAATACTTTAATCCCAGCTATTATAACAATGGTTGCTGCTTTTGGGGTTACTAAATTAAAAGATGTATCCCCTGATAAAGTTAAAGGTATATTAGATAATTCTATTTGTCCTACACAAGCTGAATTAACTAATTTAATTAATCGAAAAAATAAACTAGTTAAACAATTAAATAATAGTTTAAAAGTAATAGATGCAACTACTAAAGCTTTAGGTATTACTGGTGGGATTATTACCGCCCTAGAATTAGCATTAAAAATCCAAATTGCTATTCCTTATCCTTTACCTCCAGCCGTAGGTGAAATCTCTAAGATATTAGATAAAAAAATATCCCAATTAAAATTAGTTAATACAGGTATATTATCCATATTAGTAATTTTAAGACAAGTTTTAGCCCAAGCACTTCAGTTACTTAATTTACTTGATGCACTCGTACAAAAATGTTACCCTGATGCTGATCAAGAAAGAGTATCTTTAGAATTGACTGCTATAACAAACCAACAATCAACCGAAACTTCCCCAGTAGTTATAAACGTAAATGGATTTGAAATGGGTGTTGTAACCGAAATAACAAATAATCCATTAAAACGTAGACGAGCTATAGCCAGAAATAAACAAGGTGTGGTGATGTTACAAGGAGAGTGGTCATTTAGCTCCATTGATCAGATATTAATAGACGAGCTTGTATTCTATATTCAACAAAACAATTTAAAAGCAGATTAACCCTATATTTATAACCATATGAAAAGCACAGATTTTAAAAAATTAATTAAAGAAGCTGTAAGAGAAGCAATTCAAGAAGAATTGAAGGATATTTTATTGGAAGCAGTAAAATCACCAAAACAAGTAGTTAGAGAATCATATGCTCCTCCTGCACAAACAGCACAACCATCTTATGCCCCACCATCAGTAGACTTTAGATCAAAATATGCTGAGGTACTAGGAGAAACAGCTATGAGTTTCACATCCCAAGATGCTCAACCATCATTCAGACCTCAATCAAGTGACCCAGTAAATGGTAATTTAGGATCGGGTGAAGTAGGTATGGACCAAATTATGGGACTTTTAAACACTAAATAATGCCATTTAACCCGCAAACCATAAACCCAGTTGATTTAAATCCTAACGTTGCTGTTGGGGTGAATATCCCGTTTAGTGGTCCTGCGGTGTTTACACAGAATTATTTAACTGGACAAGCAATAAAAAATAACATAATTAACTTTTTTTTAACTAACCCTGGAGAACTTCCATTAAATCCAACTTTTGGGGGTGGTTTAAGAGCATTTATATTTGAACAAATAGCTGAAGGGACGTTAACAGGACTTAAAGAAAATGTTGCTTCCAAAATGGAAATATATTTTCCAACAGTTATAGTTAATTCACTAGATGTGTTAAGAAATGATGATTTTAATGTAATTACGGTTAACTTAAAATACTCGGTTACTAATTCAAACATTAACGAAGAAATAAATTTCGAATTCTAAAATGGCTACAACAAATAGAGATATAAAATACATTAACCGTGACTTTTCAGACTTTAGAGCACGTTTAATAGAATATGCTAGAACATATTTCCCTCAAACATATACTGACTTTTCGGCAACATCCCCGGGAATGATGTTTATGGAACAAGCTTCATATGTTGGAGATGTTTTATCATTCTATTTGGATAACCAATTTCAAGAAACATTTGTTCAATATGCTCAACAAACAAATAATGTATTTGAGTTGGCATATATGTTTGGTTATAAACCTAAAACAACAGGTGTAGCCCAAACCGTAGTTGATTTTTATCAACAGTTACCTTCTAAATTATCTGCATCCGTTTATATACCGGATTATGATTATGCTATTACTATTGGTGAAGATACAACAGTTACATCTCAAAATGGATCATCATTTTTGATTCAAGATAAAATAGATTTTTCTGTTTCAAGTTCCCAAGACCCAACAGAAGTTTCTGTTTACCAAATTTCAGGTAATGCCCCTCAATATTTTTTATTGAAAAAAAGTAGAAAAGCTATATCTGCAGCCGTTAATACTTCAACATTTTCTTTTGGTGCCCCTCAACAATACCAGACAATAAATCTTCAAGGTAATAATATTATAAAAATATTAGATATTACTGACTCTGATGGAAATTTATGGTATGAGGTAGATCATTTAGGACAAGAAATGGTATTAGATACTGTTAAAAATACTAATGTAAATGATCCAAATGCAAACGGTGATACACCTTATCTACTTAAACTTAAAAAAGTAGCTCGACGTTTTGCAACTCGTTTTACATCTCTTACAAATTTACAAATCCAATTTGGAGCAGGATCCCCAGATACAACTACTGAAGAAATCACTCCAAACCCAGATAATGTTGGAATTGGTTTACCATTTGAAAAAGATAAACTTACAACAGCATATTCACCTGTTAACTTTTTATACACAGGAACATATGGTATATCACCTTCAAATACTACATTAACTGTAAGATATTTAACTGGTGGAGGTGTAGGATCAAATATTGTCTCTAATACATTAACCGGATTAAATACATCAAATACTAAGTTTAATAATATTAATCTTAACAGCACTACTGCTAATTATATATTTGCTTCATTAGCTACAAACAATCCAGATGCAGCTACTGGTGGTAGAGGAGGAGATACATTAGAAGAAATTCGCCAAAATACTTTAGCAATAGCAGCTTCCCAACAACGTTCAGTTACAGCAGAAGATTATTTAATTAGAGCTTTAAGTATGCCTTCTGATTATGGTGTAGTTTCTAAAGCATTTATTGAACAACCAAAACTTACAGATCAACAAGTTTCAACTATTGAAACATTAAATTTATATGTTTTATCTTTAAATGCTGCTGGTCAATTAGATTATGCTGGTAATACATTAAAAAATAATTTAAGAACATATTTGTCCCAATATAGAATGATTGGTGACAATATTGAAATTAGAGATGCATTTATTATCAACATTGGAGTTGATTTTGAAATTATAGTACTTCCGGAATATAACAACAGTGAAGTATTATTAGCATGTATTACTGCTTTACAAACATATTTTAATACCAATAACTGGCAGTTGAATCAACCAATTTTCTTAAGAGATCTATATGTTTTACTTGATAAAATTAAAGGTGTACAATCCGTTAAAAATATCTCTATACCAAATAAAGCAGGAACAACTTCCGGATATTCACAATACGCTTATGATATAACTGGAGCAACACAAAATAATGTTATTTATCCTTCATTGGATCCTAGCATTTTTGAAGTAAAATACCCTAACTTAGATATTAAAGGTAAAGTAGTTCCTTTATAATGCCATATTTATAATAAAATATATAATGGCTATATATAAACTATTCCCTTCTCAAGACGCTACTTTATACACATCCTATCCAACAATGAATACAGGATTGGATGCTATTTTAGAAGCATCTAATAAAATTGATCTTGATGGGTTACCTACTGTAGCCCGATACCTTATACAATTTGATAATACTGAAATCATAGACGTTATAAGTAATAAAATTAGTGGTAGTTCCTACGACATATATTTTAAAAACTTTATAGCTGAAGCACAAGGTATTAATCAAAATACCACATTAGAATTACGAGCAGCCGCTCAATCATGGAATAATGGTACAGGATATACTTTAGATAATCCTATAGTTGAAGATGGAGTTTCTTGGACATATGCTTCATATTCCGGCTCAAATCCATGGCTTCCTAGTGGAAGTACAACAGGCGGATACTATACAAGTTCATTCAACTCAGTATATTCAAATCAAGGAGGAGGTAATTGGTTTACATCTTCTAATTACTTAGTAACTACATCATTTGGTTTACGCTCTACTAAAGATATAGAACTTGGAGTTAAAACCATAGTCAATGCTTGGTCTAGCTCAGCAGTTATCAATAATGGATTTTTAGTAAAACTTTCGGGTTCATATGAATTTAACCCAAGTGAATATGTTCAACCTACATTCAAATACTATAGTGTTGATACAAATACAATATATCCTCCAACTCTAGAATTTAGATGGAGAGATTATATTACAGTACTAACTGGATCAGCTGCATCAAGTATAGTAAATACAGTAGACTTAAAAATGTCTTTAGCTGAAAATCCAGGTGAATTTTTTCCAGAAAGCATAAATAGATTTTATATAAACGTAAGTCCTTTATACCCAACCAGAACTTATCAAACGGCTTCATTGTTTACTAATTTGAATTATTTACCAACTAGTTCATATTATGCAATAAAAGACTTGGCTACCAACGAATTTGTTGTTAACTTTGATACATTATATACTCAAATTAGTTCAGATACAAACGGGAATTATTTTACGGTTTATATGAGTGGTTTAGAACCTGAAAGGTATTATAAAATTTTGATTAAAACTATAATTGGAGGTTCAACTATAATATTTGATGATAACTATTATTTTAAAGTTATTAACGGATGAGTGAAAATGTAAAATTTCAAAAACAGGTATATGATAAAAATCAATATACCAAAGTAATAGATACATCCTTTAAACAGTTAGGGGTTCCAACAATTCAAGAACGAATTGCAATCCAACCGAATACTAATGAGTTTTTTGCAATGTATAATGATTTGTTTTATAATATCCCAGAATTAGGTGAAACTAATTCACATGAATTTTTAATTAAAACAAGTAGTGAATATATTGGTTTTCAAGCCAATCAAGAAGAAATAGATGCTTTACAGGCTGAAATTGCTCAACTAAGAACAGATTTATTAGATGCACAGAAGCAAATAATAACATTACAAACAGGAACAACATTAGCTAACCCACAATAATGGCTGCAGAAATTGTACAAATAAACACCCAGGATTTTACTTCACAAACATATGGAGGTCAAGATACAGGTTTAATATCTTCTTTTGAGGTAAATACCTCATTATCTTCAAGTAGTTATATTGAATACTTTGTATACGATAATAACCAAAATTTATTATCTGTTGATTATAATTTCAACCAATATACGGTTCAAAATAATGGACAATCCGCTGGAAATAATGGTGATATATCTGAAATAATTATTGATCCTGAAAAAGCACTTATTGATAGTGGATTTGATCAAGGAGAATATATTACATATTTCAATTTCTTCAATAAACAAATCGGTTCAGAATTACAACAACTTTATATAACTGAAATCTCTTCAGATAGAACCGAAATTAGATTAGATAGTACTTCTTTAACGGATGTTGATATAGTTGAACAAACAACTAATTTTATCCAATTAAGAAACGATAGTCCATATTTTTTAGATTTTTATTTAAATTTTGGAGATAATCAACTTCCAATTGCAAATAACATTCAATTAGATAATCAAGATCCAAAGAATCCAACCATATTAATTAAATTATATGAGGCGTTACCTGAAGGATTTGATGTAAACTCTACGTTATGGATTGTAACTTTAGTTGAAGATCCAATAGCATATCAAGTTACTTTTGAAGATACCCCAATTATAATTCTAGATACAGTTCCTGTTAAAGGACCTAACTTTAATCTAGATATAAAAGATCAAGTAAATAATTCAACTGTATCTTCAAATTACACTAGTTTAACTACAACAACACTTACAAGTTCATTTAATCAATTAAGTAGTTTACTTGAAGAAAAAGAAATCGATATCAACATTGATTATACAGATTTTAATAACTTTATCCATTTTAGTTCAGTCCAATCTAGACTTGAAAATTTCTATTATAAAATGAGTTTATTAGAAGATTATTCATCTTCTATATCCTTAATTAATACCCAAATCACAGGCCCTACCTCAGCTTCATCAGCTATTAGTGGTAGTGTGGCCGTGTATGAATCTCAAATAAACAATATCATAACTAATTTTGATGGTTATGAGTACTATTTATACTATACTAGTGGTTCTTACGCTTGGCCTAAAACCACATCTCAACCACCATACGCACTTGCTAAAACAGGAAGTAATGCAGTGTTAACTTGGTTTGGTAGTGCTACAGAAGGTAATCCATATTACGGGGGGATGATTTTATCTGCTTCCCAATTTGACAACCTTAACCAAAATAACCTTTACTACACAATCCCAGAATATTTAAGAGAAGATCCAACAAATGAACCATATCAATTATTTATTGAAATGGTAGGTCAATTCTATGATAATATTTGGATTTACTATAAAGATGTTACTGAAAAATACAATGCTGATAACCGTTTAGAAAATGGGATTTCAAAAGATATAGTAGCAGATGCTATTCGTGATTTTGGAATTAAATTATACCAAAATAATTTTTCAAACGAAGATTTATATACTGCATTTTTAGGTTTAACACCGGGTGGTGCTTTATTTCCATTCCCAAACATTACAGGTTCACTTCCCACACCAAGTGGATTTGAATATGTTGATACTTTAATATCTGCCTCTAACGATTATATGCCGTTAGACGACGTGAATAAGTCGCTATACAAACGTATCTACCATAACCTGCCGTACTTATTGAAGGCAAAAGGTACATTACCCGCTCTGCGCACACTTATTACTTCATATGGTATCCCTGATACAGTATTAAGAATTACTGAATTTGGAGGTAAAGATAAATCCAACACAAATGATTGGGATTATTGGCAAAATACATTTAATTATTCTTATTATAACTCGGGAAGTAATACTTTATCGACTGAATGGGAATTAAATGGAGATTGGGCATCCCCCAATAACGTTCCTTCAACTTTAGCATTTAGATTTAAAATAAAAGATTTACTTCAAATAAGTGGATCATCCCCTCAAACTCTTTGGAAAAATGGGGCAGCTTCTACTATTCAAATTAATTATACTGGTTCTGGATATTCAAGTGGTTCCTTCTCAGGTTCTATTATTGATCCATATTACCAATACGCTCAATTAAAATTCTACCCAGATGGTACCAATTTCCCAAATTTATCAGCAAGTATATACTTGCCATTCTGTGATGAAGATTGGTGGTCAGTAGCAGTAACTAGAAATAATGATAATTTTGTTATTTATGCAGGTAATAAAGAATATGAAGGTGGGGATAATAATACTGTTTTAGGTTTTTATGCTTCATCATCTATAAATGTTAGTAGCACTGCATGGATATCACTTAATCCATCATCAGTATTTTTACTTCCTCCATTTAATGGATACTTACAAGAAGTTAGATATTATAATACCGTAATTAGTGAAAGTGTTTTTAAGGATTATATAATGAATCCTCATTCAATAGAAGGAAACACTTTAAATTCATCCCCAGATAATTTAGCTTTTAGAGCTTCTTTAGGAGGTGAACTTTATACTGGATCCATATCAATACATCCAAAAGTTACTGGATCTTGGGTAACAACAAGTTCATTTACATCAAATAGTAATTTTACTTTTTCACAAACACCTATATTTGCACCTAATGAAGAATATTTCTTCTATGATCAAGTAGCAGCAGGTATAAGAAATGCTGTTTCTGATAAAATACGATTAGAAAACAGTGTAATGCCTTCTGGGGATACATTATCACCATTTAGATCATTAGCCCAAAATGTAGCTATTAGTCAGAGTTATACAGCAAATACTAATTTACTCGAAGTAGCATTTTCACCACAAGATGAAATTAATGAAGATATTATGGACCAAATTGGTTACTTTAATATTGGTGAATTAATAGGTGACCCAAGACAACGTTCCTCTTCCGCTACATCATATCCTGCATTAAATAATTTACGAAATGCATATTTTGAAAAATATACTAAAAACTATGATTTAAACGATTTTATCCGTTTAATCAAGTTCTTTGATAATTCATTGTTTAAAATGATTAAAGATTTTGTACCTGCACGTACAAGTCTTGCTTCGGGTGTTGTTATCAAACAAACCCTTTTAGAAAGAAATAAATATCCACAACCGCAAGTAAATAACCAATCAACTATAGCTTACACTACTAGTGGCTCTCAAAACAATGTTCCTTTTACTTTCCAAAATATTCTAGTATCTGGTACAGTAGCTCCACAATGGAATGATTACCAAGAAGGAACTGTAGAAAATTTTGATGGTGGTGCGGGAGGTGTATTTAACACTTTTAACACAGTAACTAACACGTCTCAAAGCTGGTACGAAACAATTTCTACTATTTCGGGATCGGTGATTATGTTGCATAACTCACAAGATGAGTTTTACGACGGTGAATTTAGTGGTTCTACGTTAGTAGTTACAACTCAAAGTTTATCACAACCATACCCTTTAGAAAACATATCATTTGATTATACTCCTGTAAGATATAGTGAAGGAGATTATGGTTTCCTTAATGATTTAAGTGATGATCCCAATCCCCCCACTGCTCAAAATCAATTTTTAAATTCTTTAACAGTACCTAATCAAGGTGAAATTTTACTTTTAACACCATGGTTTCAATTAGGAGGAATGACTCCTGGAGGAGGTTTTATCCCTAACCAGAGAGGACCAGCTTATGTAAAAATGCATAAGTTTGACAATAATGGAGTTGATAATACTATCCCATTAGGCCAAGCTACCCAAATATTAATTCAATATAGCACTATAGCTAACTATTATACATTAAATGTTTTAACAGTAAATGAATATCCAACATATTACCTATATCAAGTAAATAACTTAGGAAGTACTACAGCAGATAATTATATTAAAGATTATAATGTATCTGCTTCTTTTACTTCTTCTATTTTTCAATTTGCTTCACTTTCTGAAACAACTCTTTTCCCTTACCAACCTTCCCCTGTAAATACTAACATATTTAATCAATTTAATACTTCCTCAGGCATCTATATCTCCCCAGGAACCCCTAATATACGTCTTAGTATTACTGCTTCTCTTACAACAAGTGGCTCAGCTTTAAGTCTTTGGACTCTTCTCTCAAATGGAGTTCCTTTACTAGATGGAAACTCCCCAGGAAGTTCTGTAATCCTCCAACCAGCAGGTTCAAATGTAACAATGACTCTTTCCGGATCATTTCTTGCTTTAAATGGTGACAATATCCAGTTAGTAGGTTATAGAGATGGTTCTGGATTTTCTCAAATAGTAAAATCAGGTAGCTTTTTAATTACTCAAAGTATTGCTCCATCCGCTAAGGAAAATGATTCGATCATAATTGAACCATATATTACGTTACCTAACTATTACAATAGTGATTACAATCCATTAATTAATAATACCGAAGGTGATCGTTTAAGTACAAAATTCCAAGATGTTGATTATTCAACAGGTATTGCTACTCCAACAAACTTTGGATTACTTATAAGTGGAAGTGCAGTTAAAGCAGCAGTACAAGATTCAAATTACTCATCTAAACGTGTTATTTTACCACGTTATGAAGGTAGTAAAACAACTTCCCAACATTTAAATTATTGGACCCCTGGAGATTCAGGGACATATGGTAAATTACCTTCTGTAGAAGATTTAAAAACAGCTGTAGCTTATTGTGATTGGATTGGAGGATGGCCACCTGATAGAATGAATGCATCTGCTATTCATGTTTTATATTTAATTAAATCTGATGGTACAGTTGTAATTCCAAATACATCCCAAAACTCATTAACTGATATTAAAGGTAATTTTGAATCCGGAGAAAACATTTTTATAACAGCTAAAACAGTATCATCGGGTCAACCACAACAAGCACGAAAAATTATTCGTGGTGGTACTCGTATTGAACCTATTTTATATAACCAATCAGGAAGTATGCCTGGAGGAACATTTGTAAATTCAATTACATTAACAGATAATGGAGTAACAGGTGGTGTAGTATCTGATTTTCAAGCTAAATTAAGACCTACATCGTATACTTTAAATCAATTATCTCTTACTCCTACATTTAGTGAGTTATGTCTCAATCAGATATTATCAACAGGCTCCCAAGCATCTCTTTCTACCCAAACTATTTCAGGTACCACTTCATATAGATATCAAGTTAACTCAAATGTAGTAAGTGAAGGTGTTAGTCTCACTCTGGATATTTATTTAGAAGCTACTTATACTGGAGGAGGTCCAAACCCATATTATCAAGCTCGAATAGTTAGATGGAGAGGAGGGAATAAGACATCATTAATTATGTCTCCTAGTATATTAATTAATAACACATATGAGGTACTTAATCTTTCAATTACTATTCCATTTAATGATTTACAATTAAATGATGAATTTGCTATTGAAGGAGTTGCAACATCTGCTAATGTATATGTAGAACAAACATCTAGATTCAATATATATCAAAACCCTATTCCTAATTCTTCAATCCCAATCACCTCTAATTTTTGGATTTCATCATCAGGATTAGCAACCACTCTAATTAAATCCCAAACTTCAGGAGCATTTGGAGATAATCTTTTAATTACCTCTTGTTCTTCTGCACTTATAAACTATTATGGAAATCCTTCAGTATATCAAGAAGATATAGCTGGTTCTGGGTTTAATCCAATAGTAACCCCTTGGTCAATTCAATATGGTGATGAATTTAGGTTCGAAGGTAGAGAAGATAGATTGTATCAAGTAAAACAAGCTACAGTAGTTAATTTACAAATTTTTTCTTCTCAAATTCCATTTCTAGTAGTAGAAATGAACCAACCTCTTGCAACTTCAGGATCAGTTAACTTTAATCAATTTGAAATTAGAAGATATGTTGATGATGCTTCTCAAATAATAATGGAAGGATTTAAACCTGCTGATTCAAGTGGTCCATATATTGTAAGACCTGAATTTATAGTCCCTGAACTAAACAAATCAGTGGATCAATTTATTTTAGATCTTACGCAGAAAGGGTTGATAACATAATATTTATTACATATAATACGACAATAATTAAACACAATGGGATATTTAAATAACCAAGTCGTTACAGTCGACGCAATTTTAACAAACAAAGGTAGAGAGCTTTTAGCAAAAAATGATGGTTCATTCCGAATCACTCAATTTGCTTTAGCAGATGATGAAATCGATTATACCCTTTATAATCCAACACATCCATCAGGATCTTCATTTTATGGTGAAGCAATCCAAAATATGCCTTTATTGGAAGCATTTCCAATTGAAACACAAATCATGAAATATAAATTAGCTACCCTACCTCGTGGAACAGCTAAACTCCCAGTTCTTGATTTAGGGTATACTGGAATTACATTACAACAAGGAGCAGCATTAACCATTACTCCACAAACATTAAATTACTTAGGAAATAACCAAACATATGAAACTACTGGATATTCAGCTACAATTTCAGATGTTCGCCTATTTAGTACATTTACCGGAGTAGGAATTAATACAACGGCAGCAACCACAGCAAATGCGTCTGCAACTTCAACTACAACATTAGGAACAAATGTTTCTACGACAGTAATTGGATCTCAAATTAACTTAAGAGCAACCACAGTAAATACATTATTTGGTACAAACACTCAATTATCTGCTACATTAACAGTTGTAGGTTTAGATAGTGGAGCTCGTTTAACTATTCCTGTTACAATTAATAAAACAAACGTTTAAAATATAAACAATGGCATTTAAAAGATTCGATCCTGAAGATTTCGTAGTAAGTAGTGATTCAATTACTTCAACACTTTGGTCAACTGGAGCCCCAACATTAACAACATTTTTTACATCTTCTGTTCAAGCTGCTGGATCATCTGGAAATTATTATTTAAGTATTTACCAAACTGCTTCAAATTTATCTACAGCAACGGTCCAATTTGATATTGCATATGCTGATTCTGTAGGAAGTGGAAGTACATTATATAATCCAATCGTTCCAAGTAACTCATATACTAAAACAATCTATGGTCAATACCGTTCATTAATTTTAGAAGATGAAACAGCTCAATTTATTTTTGGAACAGGAACTAATATTGCAACTGGATCTAATTTCTGGGTACTATCAATTGAAAGAGCAAATTATAAACAATCATTATTCCCTGGATCATTGAATTTAAAACTTTCAGGTTCCGGAGGTATTATTAACTTAACAGATAATTCATTAGATAATCCTGTAAGTGTATTTTTAGGTTCTACTCGAGTTTATCAATTAATTTCAGGATCAAATGGTACAGCTGGTTCCCTCCCAGGTAGCGGATATGTTTCAAATTCAGGTTCATATGGTTTAGTATTTCCTGATTTAGGAACGATCATCTTAAACCCATCTGCTATTTCACAATCAATTAGAGTTGCACCAAGTCGTTCAAATAATTCCGATGGTCAAAACAACCAAAAATTATTTACATCAATCAATTTAGGAGCTTCATTTGCTTTAAATTCTGAAGAAACAATTACTTCAGATTATGTATTTGTTAGAGCTCGCAATAGTGAATTTAACTACTCAGAAAACCCATCATTTATTTCAGGTTCAACAGGAGAGGTAATTTACGACAACTTTATCAATTCACCACAAGTATATATTACAACTGTAGGAATGTACAATGATAGTAATAACTTGTTAGCGGTTGCTAAAATGTCAAGACCATTATTAAAAGATTTTACAAAAGAAGCTCTAGTTCGAGTAAAACTTGATTTCTAAGAATGAATGAGTGTATTCAAGTCGTTTATAACTTCTGACGTTATCGTCTCCCCCTTTGAGGTAAACAAATCGTTTACTTTTCAAGGTAATGAACTTACTGGCTCGAATGTAGAAATTGATAGATATATTGGATGTAATGTTACCTCATCTTTATGGGTATCGGGTTCATATCCCACAGGACAAATAAATACTCAAGATCAAATTTTAATTTATCGTTCAATTAGAGAACTTTATTATTCAAATTTCATTTTAGGAGAAGATGGATCCCCAGCAGCAACAGCTTCATTTAATACAGATGGTACAATAACAGGAGCTGCTTATACCCCAAATTATTATAATTATCTTTCCTCCACTTTACTAGCAAATAGATATATTCCTACTGGATCCAATGAAACCATTGGTGTAATTTCTATCCCTTCTAATTTATGGGGTGAATATCTCCAACCAGGATCAGTCACTATATCAAATGGAAGTATTACTCTTCAAGATGATGGTAATGGGAATATGTTATATAATTCCCAAAAATATGGTGATGTAATATATGAACATGGAGTTATTATCATTACTAGTGATGGTATAACAGGTCAAAGTGGATATGGTGGTACATCTTATGGATCAGGAATATATGGTTTTGGTACCGTTAATTTAGTAAATAGTTTTGTAACGGGATCTAATATAACATGTTCATTTTCTTCATCATATACAATATATGAAACACAATACAAATGTACAACACGAGAAAATGAATTTAATTTCACACAAAATCCAACTGCAGTTTCAAGTAGTTTAAATAGTGGGGTATTGTATGATTTTGCAACAGGTTCATTTTTCTCCCCATATGTGACTATGGTAGGTTTATATGATAATTCATATAATTTATTAGCTATAGCTAAACTTGCTCAACCATTACCAACTTCCGCAGTTACTGATACTAGTATATTAGTTAATTTAGATTTATAATATATTTATAATCATGGCAAAAACATTAAAAAAAATATTCGATCCTGGTATTGATGAAGTAGTTCAAAATTACACTATTGAATCATGGCATGTTTCCCAATCTATAGATGCTTTTACAGGAGCAGAAGCATATGATCTTACCCTTTCAGGTTCATTAGTTGTAACTGGATCTGTTGCAATAAACGGATTAACTGCAACTACCCAAACAGGTGTAGTAACTATTGATACTTCTACAGGACAATTATATTATACTGCATCATCCGCATTTGCTGTAAATAACTTTTACACAAGTAGCATTTCACAAAGTATTACAAGTAGTGTAGTAAATAATAATGTTAACAACAGTACAATTAATCAAACTATTATTAGTAGTAGTGTAAATACCCCAGCGGCATCAAATCAATTTATCCAATATAACAGTGGAAGTACATTCGGAGCAACTTCCTCATTCCAATTTGTTTATCCATCTAGCAGCCTCCAACAAGGACTCAATACGATAGCCTCAGGATTATATTCTCATGCACAAGGAAAAAGTACAAGATCCACAGGTATATCATCACATGCCGAAGGAGAATCAACTTTTTCTCAAGGAGATGTATCCCATGCTGAAGGATATCTTACTACAGCTAGTGCATACGCATCTCATGCTGAAGGAAATTCAACTAAATCAACAGGAGTATATTCCCACACCGAAGGAAATTTAACTTTAGCAAGTGCTACAGCATCTCATGCTGAAGGTAGTGTTACTACAGCCAGTGGTAATTTTTCACATGCCGAAGGATCTAGTACTATGGCATCAGGGATTTCTTCCCATGCAGAAGGTTACCAAACAAACTCATCGGGAAGTTATTCACATGCTGAAGGTTCTCAAACATTAGCGAGAGGTTCATTTTCACATGCTGAAGGATTTTCTGTTACCTCCTCAGGTAATTATTCACATGCTGAAGGAGCTCAAACAAACTCATCAGGAAGTTATTCACATGCCGAAGGAACTTCAACTTCCGCAAAAGGACAATCATCTCATGCCGAAGGACAAGGAACAAATGCAATTGGGATTTCTTCCCATGCAGAAGGTTACCAAACAAACTCATCGGGAAGTTATTCACATGCTGAAGGAGCTTCAACAAATGCTACTGGACAATATTCACATGCTGAAGGAGCTTCAACAAATGCTACTGGACAATATTCACATGCTGAAGGTTTTGCTTCAAATTCCTCAGGCTCATATTCTCATGCCGAAGGATCAGCAACAAATACAACTGGATTTGCTTCCCATGCAGAAGGTTATGCTACTTTATCATCAGGATCATGGTCACATGCTGAAGGCACATCTACCCAAGCAATAGGCCAGTATTCTCATGTCGAAGGTTCATCTTCTATATCATATGGAACTGGTTCACATGCTGAGGGTCTCCACACTATATCTTCAGGATCATTCCAACACGTACAAGGACAATATAATACTAAAGGAGATTCAACCTCTTTAATGATTGTAGGAAACGGTACATCAGATGGAGCTCGTAAAGACGCATTTAAAATAAGAATGTCTGGTTCTATTATTTTACCTACCACACAATCAACTGCTCCAACTTGGACAGGAACTGACGGAGAAATTATTCCTGCAACAGTATCCGGTATATATTTACTTTACATATGGATGAACGGTGCTTGGAGATCAGGCTCATTTGTTTAAAAAATTATTTTATGAAAAATTGGTTATATGAAAACAAGGAAATCCAAGAAATAACAGATTTTCCTGAAAATACATTTGGTTTTATTTATATTACAACCCACATTCCAACTGGAAAGAAATATTTAGGTAAAAAATCTTTACACCACAATGTAAAGAAAAAACTAGGTAAAAAAGAATTGGCTGAACAACCTATAACTAGAGGTCGAACAGCTACTACAAAACAAATCATCAAAGAATCTGACTGGAAAACCTATTATGGTTCCGAAGAATTCATAAAACAACAAATCAAATTAGGTAAAAAAGAAGAATTTACTAGAGAAATAATTCAACTAGTAAACAATAAAAAACTACTTACATATTTTGAATGCAAATACCTATTTAATTCAGGTGTATTAGAATCTGATATTTGGTTAAATTCAAATATTTTAGGTAAATTTTTCCGAAAAGACTTTGTTTCCCAAGACTAGGTTCATATCTTGTCATTCATGGTAAATGAACTATTAGTTAATCTAGTTAACGGTGTCTTAGGTACCGGAAAACGTACCGCAAGAGGAAATCAATCCTATACTTGTCCATTCTGCCATCACCATAAACCTAAACTTGAAGTAAACTTCACTGAAAATGCCGAAGGAATCAATCAATGGGCTTGTTGGGCTTGTGGGAAAAAAGGTAAAACCATAAGAAGTTTATTTAAGCAAGTACAAGTTGATGCTAGCTACTTTCAAGAATTAAGTAAGTTAGTCAAAAACGTTTCCAAAGACGATATAGGTGAAGTAAAACAATCCGTACTTGAACTTCCAAAGGAATATAAATCCTTTATCAACAATAAAGATATCATAGCAAGACATGCTTTTGCTTACCTTAAAAAGAGAAACATCACCAAACAAGATATCCTCAAATACAATATAGGTTATTGCAATTCAGGCCAATATGCTAAAATGATTATTATACCCTCGTATGATAACACCGGTAAATTAAATTATTTCACCGCGAGATCATTCGAGAAAGATCCATTCACCAAGTACCGCAACCCCGAAACGTCTCGCGATATTATACCGTTTGAGTTGTTTATTAACTGGGATTTACCTATCATATTATGTGAGGGACCATTTGATGCTATTGCTATAAAACGAAATGCTGTTCCATTATTTGGTAAAAATATTCAATCTAGTTTGATGAAAAGATTAGTTGAATCCAAAGTACAAAAAATATATATTGCCCTAGATAATGATGCTGTTAAACAAGCCCTTGGCTTCTGCGAACAGCTTTTAGACATTGGAAAGGAAGTCTACTTGGTAGAACTAGAAGGTAAAGATCCTAGTGATATGGGATTTGAAAACTTCACAAAATTAGTACAAACCGTTTCCCCATTAACACAATATAAACTGATGGAGAAAAAATTATCTATAATATGAAAAAACGTAATATTAAACACGTTAATAACCGTATCCTTGAAATTTCCGAAGATGCAAAACAAATTACTCTTCCGGACTCTAGATACTATAGACGTAATGGTGAATATTACCCATCAATCACCCACGTTTTAAGTTGTTACCCTAAAGGGAAACACTTTGAAGAATGGTTAAAAAACATGGGACGCTCAGCTGACTATATTGTTAGAAAAGCTGGTGAAGATGGAACCAAAGTACATGAAATGATTGAAGAGTATTTAGAAGGTAAAGAAATGAACTTTTTGAACCCATCTGGTTACCCACAATATGACCCAAATATTTGGCAAATGTTTTTACGTTTTGTTGATTTTTGGGAAACCCATCAACCTGAACTAATCGACCAAGAAATCCACTTATTTTCAGATACACTTAGAGTAGCAGGTACAACTGACTTAGTTTGTAAAATTGGAAACGAACTTTGGATTATTGACCATAAAACCTCTAACCATATTCAAACAACATATGAATTGCAAGCAGCAGTTTATGCTCATTGTTATGCAGAATGTTTTGGTGTAGTACCTGATAAAACTGGTATCTTGTGGTTAAAATCAAACAAACGTAAAGCATCTAAAGATAAAATGCAAGGTAAAGGATGGGAAATGATTTTACCATCTCGTACACAAGAAGAAAATATCGAAATCTTTAAAACAGTAAAACGTTTATTTGATTTGGAGAACCCGAATGAAGCACCTGTATTTACTGAGTTTAAAACGAGCGTTAAGAAAGAGGCGTAATATGTATAATTATGATAAGTTTAGTTCAATTATTGAAGGAAGTACAAGGCACTCCTAAAGCTATATTTTTAGCTGGCCCCGCGGGAAGTGGAAAATCCTATATATCTTCTCAACTTATCCCAAATACATTTGAAGTCATCAATTCAGATGACACAT
The DNA here is from genome assembly GCA_903825095.1 of uncultured Bacteroidota bacterium. The sequence goes on from CAIJZF010000248.1 coordinate 76,800, forward strand.
ACGAAGAACTATTAAAAGCAAGTGGAATTGGTTTAAAACAAAAGGATTTTACACCTGACCAATTATCTCAAGCTTCTAAATTGCAAGCTCAAGCTAGAAAAGTTACTCAAGACAAATTAGCTAAGTCAATAGAAGATAAAAATAATATCGTTATTGATGGAACTGGCGCTGCATCTGGACCTGTATTAAAGAAAAAACAACAACTAGAAGATTTAGGGTATGAAACATTGATGTTAATGATCTATGTTTCTCCCTTAACTTCACTTGAACGTAATCAAAAACGTGATAGAAGTTTAATGCCTGGAATTGTATTACGTACTTGGAGGGATGTAACTAAAAATATTGAAATCTACAAACAAGCATTTGGAAGTAATTTCATATTGTTAAACAATAACCCAGAAGATGCTAATAAAGAGTTTAACGCTGATCTACTTGAACCATATGTTAAAGATTCTACAGCTATAGGTAAACCTAAAACCCCAGAAGAACAAGCAAAATCAGATGCTGATAAAGCTCAATTGAATAAAGATATTGAATCTATGGTTAATCAATTACCTAAATTTGATACTTTAGATACCGCTAAAAATAAAATA
>CAIJZF010000249.1 GCA_903825095.1 uncultured Bacteroidota bacterium
CACTATTATTTTTAGGGAAAGCGATAAAGTCACGAATACTTTCGCTACCACCTAATAAGGCACATAAACGGTCAAAACCAAAGGCAATGCCACCATGTGGAGGCGCTCCGTATTCAAAGGCACCTAATAAAAATCCAAATTTATGTTGCGCTTCCTCAGGACTCATGCCTAGTGCTGCAAACATTTTTTCTTGAAGGGCTCTTTGGAAAATTCTAATTGAACCTCCACCAATTTCATTGCCATTTAATACCATATCATAAGCATTCGCTTTAATGCCCGCATAAGGATGCTCTAAATATTTAGCAGCGTCTTTAATTTCAGGTGCATTGTTAATCATAATATTAATATGATCGGGCTTAGGAGAAGTAAACGGATGATGTCTTGCTACCCAACGGTTGCCTTCTTCATCATATTCAAACAATGGGAAATCTAGTACCCATAACAATTTAAATTCATCTTCTTTTCTAAAGCCTAATTGCTTGCCTAATTCTAATCTTAATTCACTCACTGCTTTACGCGTTCTTTCTTCAGGCCCTGCTAGTATTAAAATTAAGTCACCCGCCTTTGCATTAGAAGCAGCGGCAATGGCTTTTAATTTATCTTCTGTATAAAATTTATCTACACTACTTTTAAAACTGCCATCGGCATTGCATTTAATAAATACCATACCCTTCATACCAATTTGCGGACGCTTTACCCACTCTGTTAACTCATCGGTTTGTTTGCGAGAGTATTCACTGCATCCAGGAACAGCAATGGCAATCACTGTTTCTGCTTCGTCAAACACTTTAAAATCGGCTCCATTAATAAGGGCTGCTTTATCTTGCTTTTCAGCATACACATGCGCAGGCTTTTTTAAATTGCATAATTCCATACCAAAACGAATATCTGGTTTGTCATTACCATACTGCCACATCGCATCTTCCCAAGTCATTCTTTGAACGGTCTCGGTGTAATCAATATTCTTAACGTCTTTAAATATGCTTTTAATTAAACCTTCAAACATATTTAAGATATCTTCTTGTTCTACAAAACTCATTTCACAGTCTATCTGTGTAAACTCGGGTTGTCTATCGGCTCTTAAATCCTCGTCTCTAAAACATTTTACAATTTGGTAGTACCTGTCATAGCCACTTACCATTAATAATTGCTTAAATGTTTGTGGCGATTGTGGTAAGGCATAAAATTCACCTGCATTCATTCTACTAGGCACCACAAAATCACGCGCACCTTCTGGCGTAGACTTTATTAAAAAAGGTGTTTCAATATCCATGAAACCTTTTTCATGTAAATAGTTTCTGGTGGCGCGGTTTACATTATATCTTATGGTTAAATTCTTTTTTACAGCGTTTCTTCTTAAATCTAAGAAGCGGTATTTCATTCTGATATCATCTCCGCCATCGGTATCGTCTTGAATCGTGAAAGGAGGAACCAATGATGCATTTAATATAGTAAACTCGCTCACTTTAATTTCAATTTCACCGGTGGGAATATTTGCATTTTTATTGGAACGTTCAATTACGGTTCCTTTTACTTGAATCACAAATTCACGGCCCAAAGGATGTGCATCTAATTGCGCTTGTAATTCTTCACCCATTAAAAGTTGGGTAATACCATAGCGGTCTCTAAGGTCTACAAATGTAATGGCACCAAACTTTCGAATGGTTTGAACCCAGCCAGCCAAGGTTACATTTTTGCTTACAGATTGAATCGTTAATTCTCCACAATGGTGCGTACGGTACATAAAAATCTATTGATATAGGTTTGATGAGCAAATATAGCCCAATTCCTAGAAAAACCCCATCTTTGCGCCATGAACGCCAGTACTATATCCCTTACCGCTCGTCGTGTTGTTTTATCCGGTTTTTTCTTTCTAACAGGTATTTGTTTTGCCAGCTGGGCCAGCCGTATTCCCGACATTAAAATGCAATTTAAGTTTAAGCGATGGGGCTTTTGGAGGCATCTTGTTTTTTCTACCTATTGGTTCATTTGTAGGTATTCCTATTTCAGGAAGCTTAACTGCTAAGCAAGGCAGCAAAAAAATTATCATTATTGCTTCAATATTATATCCTTTATCACTTATTGCTTTGGGTTTTGCAAATACCACCACGCTATTAGCCATTGGTTTATTTTTATTTGGTATGGCGGGTAATTTATTTAATGTTTCTGTTAATACACAAGCAGCAGCGCTTTCTAAATTATTTGATAAAAGTATTACTTCCAGGTTTCATGGCTTCTGGAGTTTAGCGGGTTTTGCCGGAGGGTTATTAGGAGGCTTTTTTGTAGCACATTCAATTTCACCTTTAGAACAATTTACTTTTGTGGCTGTAGTGGGTTGGATATTTTTATTTTTTGGACATCCTTATTTATTACCAGGAGAGCCCAATAAAAATCATGTATCTAAAATTTGGAACAAACCAAGTTCTTTAATGTGGCAGTTTGGATTAATTGCTTTTACTAATATGATTTGCGAAGGAATGATGTTTGATTGGAGTGGAGTATACTTTCAAGACATTGTAAAAGTGCCTAATGAGTGGAGAACCACTGGATACATTTGTTTTATGGGTTCTATGACAACAGGCAGAATGTTTTCCGATAATTTAATTAATTATTGGGGAGCAAGAAAACAATTGGTATTAAGTGGGCTCGTTGTAACATTGGGTTTAGTCATTGCCACGGCGTATCCTCATTTAGTGGTAAGTTCTATAGGATTTACGCTAGTGGGTTTTGGCGTTTCTTCTGTGATTCCAACTATTTATGGCACAGTAGGTAGAACCACAGAACCTAGTAAAGTGAGTATTGCGCTAGCCTCTGTTTCCTCCGTTGGCTTTTTCGGATTTCTAATTGGCCCACCCATTATAGGATTTTTATCTCAAGCCATTGGCTTAAGATGGGCTTTTTTAACAGTAAGTAGTTTAGGAATTATAACTGCTTTAAGAGCCAATCAATTAAAGAAATATTTATAGTAATCTAAATTATTTCTAAATTATTTTTTAAGTTTTTTTGTAGTATTTTCTAAAGTAGTTATAAGGTAGCTGTTTCTTCTTTATGCCTTGGCTTATATATTAAATAGTAGTATGCTAGAATTAATGAACCTATAATAAATGGAATCATGGCTAATTGCTTCACTGTAATAGTACCTACTACGATATTAGTATCTACATGAAAAAATTCACTATACATCCAAAAAGAGTTGGCCATTATCCAAACGCTAATGGCTAGGTTATGACATAGTTCAGAAACAATATGCTTTGTTCTCCAAGCAATAATAAAGGAAATGGTTAATGTGGGAATAATCA
>CAIJZF010000250.1 GCA_903825095.1 uncultured Bacteroidota bacterium
ATAAGAATTGCACCACGGGTTGACTCTCTTTTTGTTCAAAGCTTATTTGACCTACCTGTGCTAAAAACAATAAGTTTTTTTGGACAAATTCAATATCTCTTTGTAATAAGGAGGCCATTAATTTCTCGTTGATAAACTGCGGACTGTCAAAAATACCGCCATAAGTTCTTAAAATTAATTGAAGTACAGCACCTGCCATAGGATTCGCCTGCTCAAATTCTTCAATGGTATTTCTATCGGCAATGACTTGAACCAGCGATGGCTTAAAAGAACTAGCTGAAAATTTCACATGGCCTTCTTGTTCTATCCACTGTAGTGCACTGCGGGCAATTATTTTATCCCATTTAAAAATGCTACAAAAACTTTCAAAGTCAAAAGTATATTCTTGTTTTTCTCCTATGCCAATGGGCACTTGAATAAAATCGGCTAAGTTTTGGTATACTTTTTTAATAATCTCAATGGGTGGATATTTTTTCTCTTGAAGCATTTGCCAATAGTCCCAATCGTTTTGCTGAAATAGTAAAATGGCTTCTGCAGGCTTGCCGTCTCTTCCTGCACGACCTGCTTCTTGGTAATACTGCTCAATACTATTGGGTAAATCATAATGAATAACGGCACGCACATCGGGTTTATTAATGCCCATGCCAAAAGCGCTGGTGCACACCACTATACGCAAGCTATTATTCATCCAATTTTCCTGCACTTTTTGTCTTATTGCATAAGGCATACCCGCATGGTACTCACCTGCAGCATAGCCATAGTCTTGTAATAGCCTTGCTAATTGACTTACATTATTACGCGTACTAGCATAAATAATGAGAGTGCCTTTAATGCTATCTAAGAGTTTTCGAAGGCTATGTATTTTAGTAGCTACCTTATGAACTCGGTAAGATAAGTTGGGTCTTAAAAAAGAACTACTAATTACTGAAGCGTTCTTTAATAATAATTGTTTGATAATATCTTCTTGCACCAAGGGTATGGCTGACGCCGTCATGGCTAAAATAGGAATGGAAGGAAACATTTTTTTTAAGGTATCCAGTTTTCGGTAGGAGGGTCTAAAATCATAACCCCATTGTGAAATGCAATGCGCTTCATCAATGGCAAATAAGCTAATAGGCAGGGCTTGTAAAAAATTTTGAAAAGATTTCTGTGCTAATTTTTCTGGAGAGAGATAAATAAATTGATACTTACCCGCCAGTGCATCATTTAAAATAGCTTCTTGCTGTTCATAATTAATTTCACCCCCTAAATTAACCGCGCTTATATTTTTAGCTTTTAAATCCTTTACTTGGTCTTGCATAAGTGCAATTAAAGGACTTATAATTACGCAAATACCATTTTGATAAAGGGTAGGCACTTGAAAACACAAAGACTTACCAGCACCAGTTGGTAGTAAGGTAAGTACATCCTTACCTTCTAAGACTGCTTCTATGACCTCTTCTTGCTGAGGTCTGAACTGAGTATAGCCCCAATACTGTTTTAATATTTCTTGTACAGTTTTCAAAAGTGCTAAACCAATTTTTTCTTAAATAACCTTAATGAATTAATGGCTAGTACTACATCGCTTAATCCCATTATAAGCGCTCCATAAGTGGGCCCCCAAGTACCTAGTAAGCCAAGGGCTGCCACCGGAATGGCAATAATATTATAGGAGAATGCCCAGGCTAAATTCTCTTTAATGGTTTCATAAGTTCTTCTACCAAGTCCTAAGGCCATAGGTAAATTCTTAAGTCCTTGGTTCATTAGAATTACTTGCGCACTTTGTATGGCTATATGAGAAGCGTTGCTTAAAGAAATGCCAATAGTGGCTTTCGCCAAGGCAGGAGCGTCGTTAATACCATCGCCCACCATGGCAGTTGGACTTATTTTTGTAAGCGCTTCTAATTTATTTAATTTATCGGAAGGGCTTTGTTCGCTAATAATTTCTTGAATGCCTAAGGCCTTGCCCACTTGTTCGCATTTTATTTTTCGATCACCACTTAATAATATAGTATGAATACCTTGTTTATGTAAGGTGGCAATAATTTCTTTTGCTTCCAATCTTATTTCATCTGCCACATCAATCCATCCTAAGAGGATATTATTTTTTTGAATATAAATATTATGACCGTCCTGCGCTTTAATTTCTTTTAGTGAAGCAAAAGAACCTGCAAAGTAAGTATTGCCTTCTTTGTCCGTAGCTTGAATGCCCATTCCTTTTACTTCTTCAATGGTTTTCCATTTAATATCTTCTTTATTTTTCCAATGTGTGCTAATGCATTTTGCAATAGGGTGGTTAGAATATTTTTCTAAAGAGTAAGCAATTTTTTTAAACTCATCTTCTGCTAATCCTGCTTCTACATTAAAATGGGTAATAGTGAAATGGCCAGAAGTTAGAGTGCCGGTTTTATCAAATACAACTTGCTTGATGTCTTTAAAAGTTTCTAAACTTTTTGCATTTTTAAATAAAACTCCATTTCGTGCACCTCTACCAAGCCCCACTGCAATCGCTGCAGGAGTAGCCAAGCCCAT
>CAIJZF010000251.1 GCA_903825095.1 uncultured Bacteroidota bacterium
AATGATTACAAAGAAAACTTTGTACAATTTACTTTAGGCTATAGCTTAAGCGATGTTTGGTTTAATAAACGCAAATATGATTAATACTTTATTATATAAAAATACTAAACTAGCAGTTGCTTTACTAAGTAGCTGCTTTTTTATGATGGCATGTGAAAATAATGTCAATGAAGTACAGGCCTTAGGTGCGCGTATTGGAGGTATTGATGTGGGAAAAGATGTTTCTATTTTTATTAGTACCGATGGAAAAATGACAGCAAAATTAATGGCGCCTTTAATGAATAAATATTTAGTCGATAGTGGTAAGATGGTTGAATTTCCAAGTACCATTAAAGTAGATTTTTATAAAGACAGTTTGCATATTGAAAGTAAACTTAGCGCCAACTACGCAAATTATAAGGAAGCAGAGAACAAAGTATTTTTAAGAGACAATGTAATTGTATACAATGTAATGGGTGATACTTTATGGTGTAAGGAAATGAACTGGGATCAAAATACCAATAAGTTCACCACCGATAAAGAAGTGATTGTCAAACAACATAACCCCATTGCTAAAACTTATGGAATGGGTTTTGAAGCCAATCAGAACTTAACCGACATAAAAATTTTTAAACCACAGGCCAATAGCTATGCTATTATCTCAGACAGTGCTGGTTTTAATACAAAAAAATAGATATAAAAAATAATAGCTATGGAATATAGAAAAATGGGTAAAACCGGCTTACAATTAAGTACACTTAGTTTTGGAAGCTGGGTTACTTTTCACAAACAAATCAACGATGGCATTGCCGATGAACTAATGGGTATTGCTTATGATGCGGGCATTAACTTTTTTGATAACGCAGAAGTATATGCTGCTGGGGAGAGTGAAAAAATGATGGGTCGAGTATTAAGTAAAAAAAACTGGGATAGAACTTCTATCGTACTTTCTTCCAAAGCCTATTTTGGTTGGAGAGGAAAAGCAAACAAACCCAATCAAACAGGACTTAGCAGAAAGCATTTAACAGAAGCCTGTCATGAAGCCTTGAAAAGATTAGAAACAGATTATTTAGATCTTTACTATTGTCATAGACCTGATAAAACTACGCCTATTGAAGAAGTGGTGCAAACGATGAACACGCTTATTCAACAAGGAAAAATTTTATACTGGGGTACTAGTGAGTGGAGTGGTGTTGAAATTATGGAAGCCCACCGAGTAGCGGCTGCACAACATTTAATAGGACCCTCTGTTGAACAACCTCAATACAATTTATTTGAGCGTGGAAAAATGGAGAATGAATACCTGGAAATTTTTAAGAATCTAGGGATGGGTACGACCATTTGGAGTCCTTTAGCTTCCGGGCTTTTAACAGGAAAATACAACGATGGCATACCAGAAGGTTCTCGCTTTCAATTAGAAGGTTTTGAATGGTTAAGAGACCGCTTATTAATGCAAGACAGTATAAAAAAAGTACAACAATTAGGGGTTCTTGCCAAAGCATTAAAAGTAAGCACCGCTTCATTAAGTATTGCTTGGTGTATTAAAAACCCAAATGTAAGTACTGCTATTTTAGGTGCTACCAACAAAGCACAATTAGTAGATAATTTAACGGCTATTGATACGGCCGCCTTATTGACTGCTGAAATTATGGATCAAATTGAAGGCATTGTAGAAACAAAACCAAAATTACCTGAGTGGTAATGACTATTTTTGAAATTGAATAAACTATTTATATGCTTTTCGCGATAGTCGCTTCTTTAATTTTAATAGGATTTTTCTCAGGCTATGAAATTGGCTTTGTAAGTGCCAACCGTTTAAGCTTAGAGCTTAAAAAAAAGCAGGGCAACCCTTCTGGAAAAATTATAGCTAAGTTTTTAGAAGCTCCTACACAATTTATTGGCACTTGTTTAATTGGCTTAAATATTTCCTTGGTCGTTTTCGGTATTCAATTCGAAGCTTTACTACATCAATTTATTTGGGAAAGGTGGAACCTAGGTCCCTACTCTATTTTACTGGGCAATACTATTTTATCAACCCTTGTTATATTACTTATAGGAGAACTCGTACCCAAGGCCATCTTCAAAGCCAGGGCCGCTTCCATGATTACGGTCTTTGCCCCTTTGGCACAATTTTTTCATTTATTATTTAGGCCCATTACCATATTACTTGTGAACCTTGCACAATTTGTATTGAAGTATTTATTTCAAATGCGCATCATTCATAAAAAAGAGGGATTCACTAAAGTAGATCTTGCGCATTTTGTACAACAAACAAAACAATCAAAAGAACAACAAGATTTAAATACCGATTTATTTGAAAATGCATTAAGCCTCCCCGATATCAAAATTAGAGAATGCTTAGTGCCTAGAACAGAAATTGTGGGTGTAGAATTAAGTACTTCTATTCAAACACTGAGTGAAATATTTATTGAAACTAAATTAAGTAAGCTTATTGTGTACGAAGAAAGCTTGGACTCCATTGTGGGTTATGTACATCAACTAGATTTATTTAAAAAGCCTACGCAAATTGCTTCCATTTTGCACTCTATTCCTTTAGTAACTGAAAGTATGAACGCTGCAGACTTAATAAGTTTATTCTCTAAAAAAAGAAAGAGTATTGCCTGGGTGGTAGATGAGTTTGGAGGCACGGCGGGTATTGTTACCATGGAAGATGTGCTAGAAGAAATTTTTGGAGAAATTGAAGATGAGTATGATGAGCAGGAATTGATTGAAAAAAAGCTCTCAGATACCGAGTATATATTTAGTGGGCGCTTAGAGCTAGACTACTTATATGAAAAATATGGCATAGACTTTTCCGCAGACAGCTCAGAGACCCTCAGCGGCTATTTAATTCACCATCACGAGTCCATTCCTAAAATGCGCACCATTATACATTTGCCGCATTTTGACGCCGAAATTTTGGCCGTAAGTGATACCCGAATTGAAAAGGCAAAAATTAAAATCCGATAGTCCTTTTTTTGATTTTTGGACCCCCTTTTTCCACTAGAAACCTTAACTTTAGCCCTCATTGAAAATGTATTATGGCACTATTTGACCGATTTAAAAAAACTGACGAATCAGAGATGTCTTTCATCGATCATTTGGAAGTATTAAGAGGCACGATTGTGCGATCACTCAGCTCTGTATTAATCACATCCGTTATTATATTCATTTATCGTGATTGGATTATGGACAATGTTATTACTGGTCCCCTGAACCCAGATTTCATTACTTACAAAGCATTCTGTGATTTAAGCCATTGGTTACATTTAGGAGATGCACTTTGTATGCCTCCTGTAAAAGTATCTTTACAAAGCACCACTTTCGGCGGTCAATTTTTAAGTAGTATTAGTATGGCCTTTGTAGGTGGATTAATTATCGCCTTCCCTTATATATTTTATCAAATATGGGCTTTTATAAAACCCGCTTTGAAAGAAAAAGAAATTAAGAACACAAGGTTCATGATTTTTTGGGTTTCTTTATTTTTCTTCATGGGCGCAGCCTTTGGATTTTTTGTATTAGGCCCTTTTACTTTTAATTTTTTGGCAGGCTTTCAATTAGGTTCAAAAGGCGCTATCACTACTATTCCTACTTTTGCAGATTACTTAGATAATTTGACCAACTTAATTTTAGGTTGTGGTATTGCATTTGAACTACCTGTGATTGTATTTTTATTAACAAAGATTGGTTTAATCACTCCTAAGTTTTTAACCACTACGCGTAAATATGCAGTAGTCATCATTTTATTGGTAGCTGCCTTTATTACGCCTAGCCCTGACTGGTATAGTCAAACCATTGTATTTATTCCTTTATATACTTTATTTGAGTTTAGCATTTTCGTTTCAAGATGGGCGCATAAGTCTGTTAAAAATGAAGAAGACGAGCAGTGGGATTAAATAGAAAACTTAAATTAGAAAAAATATAATAGTAGTAGGATAATTTTATCTATTCTATACCCATAAAAAATAAATTATGTCATTTGTATTTGATGCTCAAAAACCCATTGCCTTAGGCGCCGACCACGCAGGTGTTGATTTTAAAAATACCATTAACGCTTGGTTACAAGAAAAAGGATATACCACCAAAGATTTTGGTACCTACAGCTCCGATTCTGTCGACTACCCCGATTTTGCTCACCCCACTGCCACTAGTGTTGAAACTGGAGAAGCGGCTTTTGGTATTTTATTTTGCGGTAGTGCCAATGGTGTTGCGATGACAGCCAATAAGCATGCAGGTATTAGAGCGGGTCTTTGCTGGCAAACCGATGTAGCAGAACTAACACGCTTACATAATAATGCGAACATGATTTGTATACCTGCACGTTATGTAAGTATAGAACTTGCCAAAGAAATGATAGAAAAATTTATGACTACCGCCTTTGAAGGAGGCAGACATCAAAATAGAGTGAACAAAATAACTTGTGCTTAAAAATTAAATACGTCTTATGAAAAAACTAGTATGGATTTTCTTGCTGTTCATCAGCACCATGTCTTTTGCTCAAACAACAAAAGACCTTACCAAATTTGCTAATGTCATTACAGCAAAAGGCTTGAAAGAAAAACTTTCTATCATTGCGAGTGCTGAGATGGAAGGCCGTGAAACAGGCTCGCCAGGGCAAAAAAGAGCAGCCGCTTATATTGAATCTGAATTTAAAAGAATGGGGCTATTGCCAGGTAATGGAAATAGCTACCAACAAGTATACCCTGTATACCAAGATGTACTTACTGAAAAAAAATTAACAGTTCAAGGAAAATCATTTGTATGGGACAAAGATTTCAACTTTAATTTACAAGGCATTACCAATTCTAATGTAAACTTCAAAGAAGTTGTTTTTGCAGGTTACGGAATTGTAGATGCTAGCAAATCAATTAATGATTATGAAAATTTAGAGGTAAAAGGAAAGTTGGTTGTGATCATAGATGGCAATAGTGATGGCCCTGTAAAAATGGGACCAGGTGGCAATCGCGCCTTTTATTCCAACCCCGCATCTCCTATGGCTAAATTGCGTCAAGCAAGCAGCAAAGGGGCGGCTGGTTTATTCATTATATCAGGTGATTTCCCAACTGCTACACCCTCTCTTACCAAAGGAAATGTTTATATGAAAGCCAATACGAATGCAAATGCAGGTTTTATAATGGCCAATATTTCAATGGAAGTAGCTAGTGCACTATTTGGCGCTACTGCATCTTCTTTAACGAATTTAATAGAATTAAAAAAAGGAAGCTATACGACCGATGCTACTATTGTTGCGAGTAAAACCACTGAAAATGTTGAAAGTAGCAATGTGATTGCTATACTTCCTGGTACAGATAAAAAAGAAGAATATTTAATGCTAACTGGCCACTACGATCATTTAGGCAAAAGAGGTGATGTCATTTATTATGGCGCCGATGATGATGGTTCAGGAACAGTGAGTGTGATGCAAATGGCTGAAGCATTTTCTGTTGCAGCCAAAAAAGGTTTTAAGCCCCGCAGAACCATTGTATTTATGACAGTTAGTGGAGAAGAGAAAGGCTTATGGGGCTCAGAGTATTATGCAGAACATCCTATATTTCCTTTAGATAAAACCACTGCCGATTTGAATACAGACATGGTGGGCCGTGTAGACACAGAGCGTCATTTAGGAGATACACTTAGTTATGTATATGTGATTGGTCACGATAAATTAAGTTCTGAATTAGTAGGTATTAATGAAGCAGCGAATAAGGCTTCAAGTAATATTACATTAGATTATAAGTATGACGATCCTAATGATAAAAATAGAATTTACTACCGTAGCGACCATTACAATTTTGCTAAAAAAGGAGTGCCTATTTTATTTTTCTATGATGGTATGTTATTAGCAGATTACCACCAACCAACCGATACTATTGAAAAAATTAATTTCGATTTGATGCAAAAAAGAGTATCCATGGTTTTTCATACTGCTTGTGAAATTGCACAAAGAGAAGATATGCTGAAAAGAGATATTCCTTTGAATATGCCCGGTCGTTAGATTAAATATTCATTCAAAATATAATTTTTCGTTCTCTATCGCTTCGCTCAAAGTTCACTCAAAATTATATTTTCTCATTTCTATTTAATCTATAATTAGATCAGAAAGAAAATAAAAAAGCCCCTTCGATTTCGGAGGGGCTTTTTTATTCGAAAATCATTTTTTATATTGGAATTAAATCAGCGCCCTCGTTTATGGGGGGCGCTGAAAAAATCATTAGAGAAAAAATAAGAGCCCCTAAATTTTAAATAGGGGCTCTTATTTTTTACTGACCTAAAATATAAGCAAATATCAACGGCACTACAATGGTAGCGTCGCTTTCCACAATAAACTTAGGCGTATGAATATCTAATTTACCCCAGGTAATTTTTTCATTGGGAACAGCTCCAGAATAAGAACCATAAGAAGTAGTACTATCACTTACTTGACAGAAATAACTCCAGAAAGGTACATCATGCCATTCTAAGTCTTGGTACATCATAGGCACCACACAAATTGGGAAATCTCCTGCGATACCACCACCTACTTGGAAAAATCCAACACCCTTTCCACCACTATTGGCACGGTACCACTCTGTTAATTCCACCATGTATTCAATACCGTTTTTAACGGTACTTGCTTTTAATTCTTTTTTAATCACATAGCTCGCAAAAATATTTCCTGTGGTGC
>CAIJZF010000252.1 GCA_903825095.1 uncultured Bacteroidota bacterium
ACATGAGTTTGATAGAGTAGGTATTTTCACTTATAGCCATGAAGAAAATACTTCAGCACATGATTTAGTAGACGATGTACCTGCTGCAGAAAAGCAAAGACGCGCTGAAGAGATCATGGAAGTACAACAAGAAATAAGTTTGGCTAGAAACCAAGCCAAAGAGGGTTTGGTATTAAAGGTACTAGTAGATAAAAAAGAAGCAGGCAGGTATTTAGGCCGCACTGAATTTGATAGTGTTGAAGTAGACAACGAAGTAGTTATTAATACTAGCAAACGCTTGAAGCCAGGCGACTTTGTGATGGTTAAAATTACCAAGGCCTATGATTACGATTTAGAAGGTGAATTAGTAGATTAACTTATTTTATTCTAATTGTAAACAAATACAAATTACAGATATTATTTCGCTTTTACTTTTGATGCATATATAGATAATATTTCTTAAATTGAATACGCATTCATCACTAAAATTATTTTATGGCAATAAATTGGAAAGGGGTATTTCCCGCAGTAACCACCAAGTTCACAAGCAACGATAGTTTAGATTTAGCTTTATTTACCAAAAACATAGAAGCTCAAATTGCAGCTGGTGTGAATGGTATTATATTAGGAGGCACTTTAGGTGAGTCCAGTGTGCTTACTAATGCAGAAAAAGAAATACTTGTAAAAGAAACAGTTAAAATAGTTAACGGAAAAATTCCTGTAGTTATTAATATAGCAGAAGGAAGTACTTCGGTGGCTATTCAATGTGCAAAGGATGCAGAGAATTGGGGAGCCAAGGGTTTAATGTTGCTTCCTCCTATGCGTTATAAATCGGATCATCGTGAAACAGTGCAATACTTTAAAGATATTGCCGCTAGTACATCACTTCCTATTATGATTTACAATAACCCCGTGGATTATAAAATTGAAGTCAGTATTGATATGTTTTCTGAATTAGCAAGCGTGCCGAATATACAAGCAGTGAAGGAATCGACCCGCGATATTACCAATGTCACTAGAATGCGCAATAAATTTGGAGATAGATTTAGTATTTTATGTGGTGTGGATACACTTGCTCTAGAAGAATTATTAGTAGGCGCCGATGGTTGGGTAGCAGGTTTAGTTTGCGCCTTTCCTGCAGAAACAGTGGCCGTATATAAATTAGCGAAAGCGGGTAAGATTGCAGAAGCTACAGAAATATACAGATGGTTTATGCCTTTATTAGAATTAGATATTCATCCTAAGCTAGTTCAATACATCAAATTTGCAGAAGCCAAGGCAGGTATAGGTTCTGAAACAGTGAGAAAGCCAAGATTAATTTTAGAAGGAGAAGAAAGAAAAAGAATTGAATCCATTATTGATACAGGTTTAAAAAACAGACCTACACTTCCTGAGTTTCATAGTTTATAAAATATACAAAATAGCGCATGAGCAATATTTCTGAAATCACAAAAAAAGCAACACTTGCATTTGAGCAGTTTGCTTTTACAACTCCTTTACAAAGAGCTCATTTTTTAGAAACCATTGCTACTAATATTGAAGCATTGGGTGATAGCTTATTAGAGCAAGCTAATAAAGAAACGAATTTACCCATGCCTCGTTTGTTAGGTGAAAGAGGTAGAACCTGTTTTCAATTACGCATGTTTGCCACTATGTTAAAGGAAGGTAATTATGTGGAAGCAAGTATTGATACAGCCATTCCTACAAAAACACCCCCTAAGCCAGATATTCGTAAAATGATGCACCCCATTGGGCCCGTAGTCGTTTTTGGTGCAAGTAATTTTCCTTTTGCCTATTCTACAGCAGGTGGTGATACGGCTAGTGCGCTAGCAGTGGGTTGTCCAGTAATTGTAAAGGCACATCCTGCACATTTAGCTACATCGAATATGGTGGCAGCAGCTATTACGCAAGCAGCAATAGCAACTCAAATGCCAGCCCATGTTTTTCAACATGTTACCGATACTAGTTTTGAAATAGGAAAGGCCTTAGTGCAAGATGAAAATATATATGCTGTAGGATTTACGGGTTCAAGAACTGGAGGCCGCGCTTTATTAGATTATGCTAGCACAAGAAAAAACCCAATTCCAGTTTTTGCTGAAATGGGTTCTGTAAACCCGGTACTTTTATTGCAAGATGCACTAGAAAAAAATGCTGAAACAATTGCAAAAAATTATGCAGGCTCTATTACTTTAGGCATGGGACAGTTTTGTACCAACCCT
>CAIJZF010000253.1 GCA_903825095.1 uncultured Bacteroidota bacterium
ACATGAAAAAATTCACTATACATCCAAAAAGAGTTGGCCATTATCCAAACGCTAATGGCTAGGTTATGACATAGTTCAGAAACAATATGCTTTGTTCTCCAAGCAATAATAAAGGAAATGGTTAATGTGGGAATAATCATTGTAATACCTAACCAGGTAATTCCCATGCACCAGGCGATATCTTTAAAAATCCAAAAAACAATATGCAAATTTTCCATTTTGCGATAAGCAATAGGAATGTTGTATAATTTTTTTTCATCTTCGTTCATGATACAGACAATGGTTTAAATGAATGATGTTTAAAAATATTGATTTTTTTTATTTTCGGGGAACTTTTTTTAGGCGCTTTATTAGGCGCTCATTAAATGCTTGAACCTTTGTAAATCGGCCTCGGCATGAATGGCTTTTTGATGCTCGATATGCTCAATTAACTGATGGGTAAAATAAGGGGCTAAGGAACATCCCTTGGTGCCCATGCCATTGCAAATACCTATTTGAGTATGGATAGGATGCAAGCCTACAAAAGGGCGGCGCTCGGTATTGGCAGGCCTTATACCCACAAGGTGGTCTTTAATAGTATATGGAATTTTTAGCACTGCGTTTAAGCTGTTGATTGTTTTTTGTTTAAAGGCCTCTGTGGGCATTGTGCTTGTATAGTCCCATTCAAAACTAGAGCCTACCCAAAATAAATTCTCTTTCCAAGGTACAATGGCTAAATTATTTTTATAAATATGTTTTGCAGGAAGCCCCTTAATTTCCACAATAAGCGCTTCTCCTTTATTGGGTGCAAAAGGAAGTGTTTTAAAATAGGGGTTCATCATCGTATTTACGCCATCACAGAAAATAATTTTCTCTGCACTTATATTATTCCATTCAATGCCTTTGTCTACTAATTTCAAATCGTTGTAATTGAAATTGGATTCAATATAATTATCTTGGAAATGTTTTTTGCCAGCTTCTAAAAAACTTAATAAATCAATCCAGTAGCAAGAGTCAATCTCTCCTGTACCAAAATGCATATTGAAAAAAGAGTCCCATGTTAAAGGGTTATTATTTTTTAAATACACATTATCGTGGTCCATTCGGTAGTCAAAACTATCTTTCATTTGTTGACTAGGATGAATTAAAACAACAGGCGCCTTATTAATTATTTTTGAATTCGTTTTTTCTTGAAATGCTTCATAAGCGTCTACTGCAAAGGGTAAAACTTCTTCAATCATCCATGTTTGCACCATTCTTCTACCCGTTACAGGGTTCATGACCCCGCTGGCCACCTTGGTGGCAGAAACAGTGCTACTATCATTTACAATAGCGTATGAAATATTTCTTTGCTGTAAAAAATAAGCTAGCCAAGTGCCCACGAGGCCTTGACCAATGATTAGGTATTTAAAGTTTTTTTCCAAAAGGAATTACTTTATTGGTGGAAATGACAAAGCCAATACTGTCTTTTAGATTCCCCACATTGGCTACTAATGCTAAATCAAAACTATCGCTATAATCGTTGGGCACTGTAAAAGGAAACTCCACTTCAAACTTTTCATTTTGAATGGTGGTGAAATATTGAAAAGGAAAAATATTTAAAAACCAACCATCCACCGATTTTTGTGTTTGATGATTAATAAGCGACAAAACAAGTGTACCTGTTTTTTCTTCTTTTAAATTATGACTTACACTCACTTTTAATTTCACCGACTGACCTGTTTTTAATTTTACGGGGGCTAGGCAATGTATTTTAATTGCAGGGCTCTGCTGTGCCATGGTTAAATGACTGCAGAAAAATAAAGCGAATAATAGTAGCGCGTATTTCATAGGACAAACTTACAATAAAAAAATCCCTTATCTTTTTGGGATAAGGGATTAGTTAATATCAATAGAGGACTATTTCTTTTTTAAGGCTTCTGCCATGGTAGTTCCAATATCTGCAGGGCTTGCTACTACATGTATTCCGCAGCTTGCCATAATTTTCATTTTAGCAGCAGCAGTATCATCGGCGCCACCAATAATAGCACCCGCATGACCCATTCTACGACCTGGAGGCGCTGTTTGACCAGCTATAAAACCCACCACAGGTTTTCTTAAATTATCTTTAATCCAATGAGCAGCATCGGCTTCCATGCTTCCACCAATTTCTCCTATCATTATAATGCCTTCTGTTTCTGGATCGTTCATTAATAATTCAACGGCTTCCTTAGTAGTAGTTCCAATAATTGGATCTCCACCAATTCCAATAGCTGTTGAAACACCTAGACCTGCTTTTACTGCTTGGTCTGCTGCTTCATATGTTAAGGTTCCACTTTTTGAAACAATTCCAATTTTTCCTTTTTTGAAAATAAAACCTGTCATGATTCCTACTTTAGCTTCTTCCGCTGTAATCACACCTGGACAGTTAGGTCCTATTAAACGAGTTGTTTTTCCTTGTAAGTAATTTTTCACTTTCACCATGTCTTGAACAGGAATACCTTCTGTAATACAAACGACTAAAGCAATACCTGCATCAGTGGCTTCCATAATGGCATCCGCTGCGAATGCAGGAGGAACAAAAATGATACTCACATTCGCACCTGTAGTTTTTACTGCATCTGCTACAGTATTGAATACAGGTTTATCTAAATGCACAGAACCACCTTTTCCTGGAGTTACACCACCTACCACATTGGTGCCATATTCTATCATTTGAGTGGCATGGAAACTTCCTTCAGTACCGGTAAAACCTTGTACAATGACCTTTGAATTTTTATTGACTAATACTGACATGTGGGCTATTTTGTTATTTGTGGCGCAAAAATAGGCTAATCGAGGTTTTTTTACACTTATTTTACAACAAAAATTGAAGGTTTTTTTATAAATGGCTTTCATGTGCTACTTTTGCCGTTCTCTCAGACAAATTAAAAAAAACAATTATGGCAACAACTTCAGACAT
>CAIJZF010000254.1 GCA_903825095.1 uncultured Bacteroidota bacterium
ATCTGTCTACAAATGTAAATTGACTTGACTCCAATTTAACTTCGTTTTGAAACCTGAGTCTTGGATAAAATAAATGTATTACCACTGTATCTTTTACAATAGAATCTTTTTGGCCAAGGTCATAGGTTTGACGCCATAAATAAGTATTATTCTTATAGGTAGAGCCCGTGGCGATAGTAGTATTAAAAGGATTTCTGAACGAAGCTCCACTAACACCTAACCTAGTTTCTAATTCATAAGGATTATTTAAAGAAAGACTATCTAATAAAGCAGCTTTCACGAGTCCTCCATTTTCAGAAGAGGCCGCTTTATTGGCAAGCATTACAAAGTAGGACTCATATCTTTTTCTTTTCGATTGAAAATGCGCAGTAATACGCATATTATTCAAGTTCGCATTTTGGTTTTTTACATTCCCAGGAGAATTACTAAATCTGTAATCAAATGAAAAATTTAATTGCTGTGTTTTATTTTGGGTATGCTTTACTTCAATCAATTGCTCTCCTTTACCACCTAGTAAATAACCCAATTCTGTATAAGGTCTTGTGGTTTGATAAAAAGGAGTGGCCGCTAATGTATAAGAATAAGCATCATAAGCATGAAAGCCTGCATCAAAGCCTCCCTTTTTTTGAGTTGAAAATAAGTAAGACTTAGTAGCTGTTCCTAAATTACCTAAGTTATAAGTAGTATAAGGCAAAGGATAGTGTACAAAAAAGTCGTTAATACTAGAATCTAATTTTCGAATATCATTGTTATTATACAACTTATAAAAAAGCGTAATTGAATCGGCATTCTGGTCTCTTTTTTGTAAGGAGTCGGTACTTTGACCATTTGTATTTCCCCTATTAATAGGTCTTAGTGCATTGCCAAAATTTTGCGCGCTTGCTTCTAATTGAAGCAAGATAAATAGAACTAAAAAAAATAAGATGCGCTTAAAAATGAACATGCGTAAAATTATATTAGGAAATTTGTTTTACTAAATCGCTAATAATTAAGGTTAACTTAGGTTCTGCTGCATTCGCCGCTTCTAAGACTTCTTCATGTGTAATGGTATTGTTGTCTTCTCTAATGCCTAAATCGGTGACTACACTTATAGCAAATACTTTCATACCACAATGCACAGCGGCAATATTTTCTTGAACAGTACTCATACCTACTACATCTCCCCCTACTGCTTTTATTAATTTATATTCGGCTCTTGTTTCAAATGTAGGACCAGTTACGCCCACATAAACACCCTCATGAACTTTTATTTGATGCTTACTCGCAATAGTTTTTGCTTTGTCAATAAAATCTAAAGCATAGGGCTCACTCATATCTGGAAAACGCGTCCCTAATGCCGATTCATTTTTGCCAATTAAAGGATTTATAGAGAATAAACTTATATGATCCTTTATGATCATTAAATCTCCCACTTCATAATTTACATTCACACCACCTGCCGCATTGGATAAAATTAAATTTTCAACGCCTAATAATTTTAAAACGCGAACAGGATAAGCAACTTGTTCTGGAGAATAGCCTTCATAAAAATGAAAGCGTCCTTCCATCACCCATACTTTAACGCCATTCAAACTGCCTAAAATTAATCTTCCTTTATGGCCTTCAACAGTACTAATAGGAAAATGAGGTATTTCAGTGTATTGAATTTCAAAATCCACCTTAATTTGAGTGGCTAAATTTCCTAAGCCGCTACCTAATATTATTGCTGTTTGAGCAGTGTTGGTAATCTTAGATTGAATAAAAGCGGAAGTCTCCTGTAATTGAGCCATTAAGGGCGTCGTCATAGCACGTATAATTTAGCCACAAATATAACGACAGTAAGGGATTATAAGGCAAGATTCTAGGCCTTTGATGAGCTAGTATCATGTTTTAACACCCAATAGGCAACTATAGCACTTAAAAGCATAAAAAAGGCGCCTAATAAAAATGCAGCACCTGGAAAGTAGATATGACTAGGATCGTTTTTTATAGAGAAATAAGAAGTAAGGCCAATCATCATAGAGGGGCCCACTATAGAGGTTAAACTTTGTAATCCTGTTAATGAACCTTGTAATTCACCTTGTTGATTTTTGGGAACATGGCTAGATATTAATGCTTGCAAAGCAGGCCCTGAAATACCCCCTAAACAATAGGGCACTAAAAATAAAAACATCATCCAAGTTTGAGAGGCAAATGCAAATAAAACTAAGCCGATGGCATATAAACTTATCCCGTAATAAACACTTTTTTCATTCCCTAATTTAGGATTGATAAAGCGTATTAATACACCTTGCACTAGTCCTACCAATAAACCAATGATGCCTAATGAAATACCAATCATTTTTGGTGTCCAACCAAACTTGCTAATATTGGCAAAGCTCCAATTGCTTTGAACAGAATGAGAAGCTAGATATATGAACAACAAAGAAATAATTAATCCAAATACGGCAGGATACTTATTTAAATTTTTTAAAGAAGCAATAGGATTGGCTCTTTTAATATCAAAGGCTCTTCTATGTTCTTTGTCCAATGACTCTGGTAAAATAAAATAACCATACAAGGCATTTATTAAGGCTAAGCCTGCTGCTACTAGAAAAGGTATTCTAGGTCCTATCTCTCCCAATAAACCTCCTAACAAAGGACCAATAATAAATCCAATACCAAAGGCAGCTCCTATCATTCCAAAGTTTTTAGCGCGCGTTTTTTCATCACTAATATCGGCCATGTAAGCAGCTGCTGTGGTTATGCTTGCCCCTGTAATGCCTGCAATCATTCTTCCTACAAATAACCAACCAATAGTAGGCGCAAAAGCTAAAAAAATATAATCCAAACCAAAACCTAATAAAGAAAAAAGTAAAATAGGACGGCGTCCATAATGGTCACTTAAACTTCCTAAAATGGGTGCAAATATAAATTGCATGGCTGCATATATAAAGGTCAAATACATAGCTGGCTTTGAAATAGCGCTAATATCGGACCTGTCTGTAATATGCATTAAATGCTGTAGCAATTGAGGTACCACGGGAATAATAATACCCAAGCCTATGACATCTAGTAAAATGGTTGCAAAAATAAAACCTACCGCCGCTTGTTTAGTACTGGCCATGTTTGAAGAATAGTTGAGTAAATACTACCCTTCAAATATACATTTACTAAGCTATATTTCAAAACCGAGTCCCCAAAGACTACTCTTTGTTAATATCTAGTACTTATGCTTCATTTCTAAATACAATAACCCCATCAAAAATATCAATCAATACCTTCTTTGATTTATCTATCTCACCACTCAATATCTTCTTACTAAATTCATTTACCACCATTTTTTGAATTAACCTTTTTAAAGGTCTGGCGCCTAACTGCATATCAAAACCTTGGTCTGATAAATAATCCACTAAATAATCGCTGAAGGTTAATTCAATTCCATTCTCCGCCACTAAGGCTTTTAAATTATTCAATTGAATTTTTACAATCGCCGACATCTGTTTTTGTAGTAAAGGAGAGAACATAATAATCTCATCTACTCTATTTAAAAATTCAGGGCGAATAGTTTGCTTGAGCAGTGCCATTACTTCCACTTTCGACTGTTCAATTTTTTGTTCCAGATTTTTTTCCGTAACGCCTTCAAAGGCTTCTTGAATTAAATGACTACCCATATTACTGGTCATTATAATAATGGTATTTTTAAAATTCACAGTCCTTCCTTTGTTATCTGTCAAATGCCCATCGTCTAATACTTGTAATAAAATATTCCAAACATCGGGATGCGCTTTTTCAATCTCATCTAATAAAACTACACTATAAGGCTTGCGTCTTACCGACTCTGTTAATTGTCCGCCTTCGTCATAACCCACATAACCCGGAGGCGCTCCCACTAAACGAGACACTGCATGTTTTTCTTGGTATTCACTCATGTCAATACGCGTCATCATAGAGTCGTCATCAAATAAATAATTCGCTAAGGCCTTGGCAAGCTCTGTCTTACCCACACCGGTAGTACCTAAGAAAATGAAGGACCCAATAGGTTTTTTAGGATCTTGTAAACCCGCTCTACTTCTTCTAATAGCATCGGATACAGCATTAATGGCTTCTTCTTGTCCTACCACTCTTTTATGTAACTCTTCTTCTAAGTGTAATAATTTTTCTCTTTCAGATTGTAGCATTTTATGTACAGGAATACCCGTTGCCTTCGCCACATTCTCTGCAATATCTTCCGCATCTACTTCTTCTTTCATTAATCTTTTACCATTGGTACCAATCTCTTGCAAGAGTTTACTAAACTCAAGTAAATTGGTTTCTTGCTCTTTTACTTTACCATATCTTATCTCGGCCACTTTACCATAGTCTCCATTCCGCTCAGCTACTTCTGCTTCTTGTTTTAATTTTTCAATTTCAGCCTTTGTGTTTTGTACTTTGTCCACCATTTCTTTTTCTTCAGCCCATTTTGCTTTTAAAGTATCTTGCTCAACTGTTAAATTACTTATTTCAATATTTAAGGCTTTTAATTGATCTGGATTGTTTTCTCTTTTAATCGCTTCTCTTTCAATTTCAAGCTGTCTAATTTGTCTAATTAAAGTATCTAACTCTTCGGGCATTGAATTCATCTCTAATCTTAACTTAGCTGCACTCTCATCAATTAAATC
>CAIJZF010000255.1 GCA_903825095.1 uncultured Bacteroidota bacterium
AAAAAAATATTCAAGTCATTCCTTGGACGGTGAATACCAAAGAAGAAATAAATGCTTTGATTCAATTAAAGGCAGATGGAATTATTACAGACTATCCGAATTTATTTTAGGACACTATAGCATCGGGATACTAAACCATCGGGTAAGGAAAACTACTTGTTAGTCTAACCTTCATTCCTTCTTTAGATGATTTTCTGGCGGCTTCAATAATTTCAAGCACATGTAAAGAATGTAATACATTAATACGTGGCTCTATATTTTTAGATAATGCACCTGCTATTCGCGTAGCGCCTTCCTGCCATTGATATCCTCCGTCATCTGTTTGATGTACTTGTGGAGGTTCTGTCCAAGAATTATCTAAGACTACATTTTTAGGTTCCCAATCATAACCAATCAATCGCATATTACCCTTGTCTCCAAAAATTTGTATGCTATGCAAGGTTTGGTTTTTGGCTTCATGCCCAAAGGGGTCAAAATAATTAAACCCACACATGATATGACTTATGACTCCATTATCATGTTCTAATAATATATGTGCATTGTCTTCTTCTTTTACTTGCACTATTCCTTTTTCATCAATCTCTCTTTCTTTATTAACAATACTGGTCATAGCCATCACCGATTTTGCTGGGCCTAATAATCCAGTAAGGGTAGCCATATTATACACACCTAAATCGGGCATGCTGCCCCCAAGTGGTTCATAAAAAAAGGATGACCAGGTAGGACCCGTATGTCCATACTGCCCATGCGCACTAGCTAGTTTTCCAAGCTTTCCTTCCTGAATGGTTTTACTCATAAATTCAAACTGTGGGCTAGTCACTACTGCAGGTGCGCCCCAAATTCTTACGCCTTTTAATTTTGCAAACTCTACTAATGCTTTTCCTTCCGCATAAGTATTTGCTAAAGGTTTTTCACTCCATACATTTTTACCTGCCCCAAGCGCTATTTTATTTAAGGCACCATGCATTTGCATATCGGTTAAGGTCAACATTAAATCAAAAGCATTTCCTTTTAATAATGCATCGATATGATTATAAGTGCTAGCACCAATATTGTATTTTTTATTCTGCGCCTCTGCCCTATCTTGTTTAATATCACAAAGACTTACTAATTTAACTAAGGGAGAACTTTGTAAATGAACAATATATCTATTGCTTACACTTCCACAACCAATAATGGCTACTCTAATTATTTTTTCTTCCTCTTTAGCGAATAATTCTATACTACTTAATAATAAAGCAACACTAGCCATAGAAGTTTTTTGTAAAAAGGCAGCTCTTGTTAATGAATCACTCATTTTTTGAAAAATTGAATAATAAATTTAAATAATTCTTTTGGAAATACTTGTGTTTTGTAATTGACCATTTGCACTAATTCCTTCTATCAAAACAACCCCAGGCTTTTTTCCTTTTTCAAAACTACCTAAGCCTTTTTCCATTTGTAAAGCCCGCGCCCCATTCATGGTAGCCCAGCCCAGCATTTCAGTAAGTGGAATAGAAGGATTATGTTTTTGAATAGTTTTTAATTCATCTATAATATTTAAAGACCAATTACTTGCATAGCTATCGGTACCTATGACTATCTCAGCTCCACTTGCACGAAGTAATTCAATAGGTGGCATGGTTTGTTCAATGTATTGGTTCGCATTCGGACATAAACACCAAAAGCTATTAGGCATTTCTTTTTGAACAGCTTTAATATCTTCCTTACTCGTAAAACTATTATGTACTAAAATACTTCTAGCAGCTTTTTTAAAATAAGGGAGCACCGATTGTAAACTACTAAGCCCTGTGGCTTCAAAAAAATCAAGCGATACTTTTGTTCTTTCATACATACCTAAAAAGGAACCCGATTTTTTTTCAAAGAATTCATTTTCATCTATTGTTTCTTGGTTGTGCATTGTAATGGTATGCGCACCAAAATAATTAGATAGTAATTTCCATAAATTAAAACTTACTGAATAAGGGGCATGTGGCACTAGTGAAGCACGCACACAGTTTTGTTCAAATGCTTCTTGTATTTTCAAGCCCGCATTTATTTTATCATCAGACCTGGTTGGATCTAAATCATACAACTCCACAAAACTATAATAAGCTAGTTTGTGTTTTTGTTTTATACTAAGCGTGTCAAGTGTATTGCAAATATCTCCCACTGCTACAATTCCATTATTATACATTTCATCTTCTGCCGAACGAATAGCCTGCTGAATAATTGTATCCTCTACTTTTCTTAAACCCACAATTTGTTTTACAAATTCTTGTAATCCTGAATGCGCAGGAATCACGCCCTTCATATGAGACAATTCTAAATGGCAATGCGCATTGATAAAACCAGGTGAAAGTATACCCTCGAAATTTTGCACTTCATCTCCGGCATCTTCTATCCCTACCAAGGCCTCAATGGTCCCATCCTTTTGGGTGATTAAAACCAGCTGGTCCTCCAAAAGCTCGGTTCCCGTAAAAATTTGAGTGGCTTGAAATTTTTGATACATATATATAAAGACATCCTTTTTCTAAGAATCTGCTTAAAAATAGGCTAGAATTGCCAAAAACTGGTTAATCCAGGCTCAAAACTTTGGCTTAATAAGCGGCTGTCTATTTATAACTACTTGATTTTCAGCACCTATTTAGTATCATCTATTTTACGATACAAAAATATTATTGATTATCAATTAGTTACAAAGACGCGATATAAAAACAATACCCAAATTATTGGGAAAAGACAAAATCCCCTCGTACCTTTGCCCTCCCTTATAAAACAGGGATATTTTATGGCTGACGGGATAGCGCAGCCTCATTAAAACAAAGAATTATGAGTAAACTACATTTCACCACGAAGCACGCCAACGCGGCTACCGTTAAACATGGCTGGTACATTGTTGATGGTACTAATCAAACCGTAGGACGTATTGCTTCAAAAATCGCAGCTGTTCTACGTGGTAAGAACAAAGCTTATTACACACCGCACGTTGATTGCGGAGATTATGTAATCATTATTAATGCAGAAAAAGTAAAATTGACTGGAAACAAATTCCACGATAAACAATACTTAAACTATTCTGGTTACCCAGGTGGTAAAAAAGAAGAAGCTGCTGAAGATTTAATCAAGCGTCGTCCAGAAGTAATTATGGAAAGAGCGGTTAAAGGTATGTTACCTAAAAATCGTTTAGGACGTAAGATGGTTAAGAAATTGTTTGTGTATGCTGGTGAGAAACATCCTCATACTGCACAACAACCGAAAGAATTTAAATTTTAATTAATTCCAAATATAAATAAATGGAAAAGCAAACAAATGCAGTTGGTCGTCGTAAGGAAGCAGTAACACGCGTTTTTGTTAGTAAGGGTAGTGGAAAAATTACCGTTAATGACAAAGATTACAAAAACTATTTTCCTTTAGTGTATTTACAAAATCAAGTTGAAGCTCCTTTAAAATTAGCTGATGTACTTGGTAAATATGACATCGTAATTAACGCACAAGGCGGTGGTTTAAAAGGCCAAGCTGAAGCAGCCAAATTAGGTATTGCGCGCGTATTAATAGAACTAAACCCTGAATTACGTCCTGCCTTAAAAGCAGCCGGACAATTAACGCGTGACTCTCGTAGCGTTGAGCGTAAGAAATTCGGACATAAGAAAGCACGTAGAAGCTTCCAGTTCAGCAAACGTTAATCGAACAATTTTAACATTAATTCATTATTACAACTTATACAAATGGAAAATAATACTTCACTTCAACAGCAACTTTTGGAAGCTGGCGTACACTTTGGTCACCTTAAAAAGAAGTGGAACCCTAAGATGTTACCTTATATTTTCGCAGAGAAAAAAGGAATACATATTATCGACTTAAATAAAACAGTTGATCATTTACAACAAACTGCTGCTGCTTTAAAGCAAATTGC
>CAIJZF010000256.1 GCA_903825095.1 uncultured Bacteroidota bacterium
GGAATAGAGAAATGGGATAGAATGATTGAACACTTAAATGACCCTGCAAAAATTAAGTCCACCTTTCACGCCATCATTCCTAATTTTTTAGACAAGGCTTTAAAAGCAAAATCATAAATTAAACATATGATTGCTTCTATAAGACAAAAATTCAACGCAGACTTTAAAGATAAAAACTACCAAAATTATTTGTCTTCCTTAAATGCGCCTTTTCCTGGTGCATTAGATTTCAGTGTAGCAGAAACGCCTATTTTTATTAACAAAGATTTTACTGAAAAAGTGCTGACTACAGGCGACTACGTGAATCAAGTAATTCAATCTAATAGTTTTAAGTCTATTACAGAGTCTTCCTTAAAAAATGTTCCACTTTTCCCTAATGAAACTGCTTTACCTCAATGCATCGTAATGGATTTCGCCATTGCAATGAATGATAAAAATGAAATAGTGCCTGCTTTAATTGAACTTCAAGGCTTTCCTTCCTTATTTGCCTATGAAATTTTACAAGATGAATGTTTACGCAAAACTTATACAATTGCTGAAGGCTATAGCCCTTATTTAAATGGCTATACTAAAGAAAAGTACTTGCTTCATTTAGAAACTATTTTGAATGGAGATACATTAATTGATCCTAAAAAAAATCCCAATAAGCATACCGTACTATTAGAAATACTACCCCACCAACAAAAAACAAGGATAGATTTTTACTGCACAGAAAAGTATTTTAATATTCCTATTGTTTGTATTACTGAAATTTTTGTAGAAGAGAAACAATTATTTTATGAAAGAGCAGGCAAAAAAATTAAAATAGATAGAATTTATAATAGAATTGTACTTGATGAATTAAAAAATCAAACTAAAGAAATACAAGATAAAGGGGCTTTACTATGGGCTAATTTAGATATTGAATGGGTAAGCCACCCACATCATTTTTTTAGAATTAGTAAGTTCTTGCTTCCTTTTTTAAAGCATACCTATATTCCTAAGGCGCAATTTCTAGACCAACTAACAACTATACCTACTGCATTAGATAAATATATATTAAAGCCCCTATTCTCATTTGCAGGCCAAGGCGTTATTATTGATATTAGCGCTGATGATATTTCAAACATAAAAGACCCTTCAAGCTGGATACTACAAGAAAAAGTAGAATATGCAAATTGTATTAAAACGCCCACAGGTCCTGCCAAGGCTGAATTAAGGCTGTTTTATTTCTGGGACGAAAGCAAACAACAATATATAGCCACTATGAACCTTGCTCGATTAAGTAAAGGGAAAATGATTGGGGTTGATTATAATAAAAATAAACAATGGGTGGGCGGTAGCCTTGCTTATTTTGAAAAACATTAGTTTTGCGCTAAAATGTTAATTATGGATTATACTAAAAAGGGCGGCTTCTTTATTTATCCCCTCTTATTTCTTGTATTTAGTTTTAGTTTAATAAGTCAAAATATATTGGCTCAAGATGCTGGAGAAATTCAGGTTTATGGTTCTGCAACTACACCTAAGTATACTACCATCATTGAGCTACACTCCAATTATACTTTTAAAGGGCCAAAATCTAATGAAAAATACCATCCATTATTAGAGACCATTGAAATCACATCTGGACTCAGTAAAGATTTTGAACTTGGTTTTTATATATTTACCTATAATAATAATGGCAAATTACAATATACAGGTTCTCATATTAGACCAAGAGTGAAAGCACCTGATAGCTGGAATTGGCCCTTAGGTGTAAGCTTATCTACTGAAATTGGTTTTGACAAAGACCCTTTCACCAATGAAAAAGATTGGGGCGCAGAAATTAGACCCATCTTTGATAAAACGATAGGTGATCATTATTGGTCATTTAATCCTAGTCTTGGTGTTTCTTTTACGAATAATGAAGTGCTGTTTGAACCTAATTTGAAATATGCTTATGCAAGCTCTAAAAAAGCAAGTATTGGTTTTGAATATTTTGGAAATACAGGAAAACTTTTAAGTCCCTATAAGTTACCTAATCAGGAACATCAATTATACGCAGTGGTAGACCTTTATTTACATCCACTCTATGAATTTAATTTTGGTATTGGTAAAGGACTCACAGAAAGCGCTAATGGATTAAATGTAAAATGTTTTGTGGGCAGAAGAATTAATTGGAAACATAAATAAACTAATCTCTCAATAAATAGATAAAAAAAATCATCACCCACTAGCGCATTTTTTAATTCGTCTTAAAAAATGAAATAATAGATGATGATTTCAAAAGCTTATTTACTTCTTATTTGCAACAAGCCCCGTCTTTGCAACATTTAGCATCCTTCTTGCAACATCCCATTTCTTTGCCATCTTTTGACATGCCTTTTTTACAAGTTACACCCTCTGTGCAACAACTAGCTCCTGGCTTGCAACAGCTTGCAGTTTCTGCAAGAGCTGTTTTACCAGCTCTATCATACTGGCAACATTCATCTAATTTGCTGTATGCTTCAGCACTAGCTACTTTATGCTCAGTATCGTAACCAGCAGCAGCTACTGCATCTTCAATTTTGTCTGTAGATGTTTTAGAAGCATCAAAACTTACTTTCAATACTTTAGCAGCCTTATCCCAGTTGGCAGTTACTGCACCAGCTTCTTTAGCCGCTTTTTCTATATGTCCTTTACACATACCGCAATTACCTGCTACTTTAATTTTAGTAGAAGTTTGCGCTTGTAAAGCAAAGGTAGAAATCAAAATAAAACCCATTAATAATATAAAATTTTTCATAATCTTTTTTTAAAATATAATATTTGTAAAATAATTCTATAGTATAGGCATAAGCTATATACTATTTTCGGATGACTTCATTCATACAAATGAGGTCATCTAGTCTCTAGAAAAAATCAAATTAAATAAACGCAGATGAGCTCGTAAATAGGTGGCCCAGTATTGACCAAATTCTTTTTAGAAATAAGAGGTTTGCTATTAAGTAAAGTAGTACTAGCCTTCTGAATAGTAACTACTTCATGCGTAGCGTTAAGACTTAATTTCTTAACAATATTATTAGTACTTGCTTGAAACTGATGGTTGTCCTGTGATTTTAAATACACTGTTTTTTCAGAACAGCAGATGTCCTTTTTAGAAGACTTAGCGCATTTACATTTTTTAACCTTACCTGCACATAAATGGGTAGTTGCTGTTGCGCCTATACTAGCAACAGAATACAATAAAACTAAAAACATAGTAAATACCCTTTTCATGAGCTCTTTAATTACTCTAAAGGTACAGCCTATTTCGATTATGTAAAAAAAATGGCTGTTAAAATAAAGGCAATTCTAGTCAGTTGGTAGAATGACCAATCTCATCTTAATTGATAAAATTCCACCAAATGCCTACCCTGAACCAAGTACCTGTTCCTGGATAATTTTGAGCAGTGAAATTATAAGTGTTTCCCAATGAACTACTTGTAGGAATTAAAGTATTCAAATTTTCTAGTCTGATATACCCTTTGAAGCGTTTGATCATAAAATGTAAAAAGGCATTGGCAGTAGGTCTATTATGAAGCATATAGCTATTTTGCAAATAGAACTGCCCTGTCATGGGCATATAGTCATCGGCTTTAAAGTCGGTATGATAGATCATCTCTAGTCCAGTGGAAAGGTTCAGATTTTTATAAAAATTACCTTCGAATGCTACTCTTTGTCTAGATAAAACGAGTGGAATATTTATGGGCGCAGATTGATCCACTACTTGAACGGTGGTTTCATTATACCAATTCCAATGCTTGCTAATTTTAATTTTATTGGCAAGCAAACTACTTATGTAACTTATAGGTTTTGTATACACTGCCGGTTGAAAGCCCGATGAGAAATAATTATAGTTATTAATTAGCTGATAGTTAAAAGAAATTCTGAAACCCTTTGCCGCATTTCCCAACTCTCCATTCATGTCCACTGTATTTTCTTTCTTAATGCCCTTTAAAGCATTTATAGGAAACTGTGTAAGGCCTAAATAATTGGTGGAAGGTGTTCTATTGCTATTTTGAAAAGCAATTTTCAAATAGGTTCCTTTGGAGTTTACTATTCTAGATAAGTAAAATTGAGCATCATAGTCGCCTGAATGATAGCCATTCAAATATAATTTACCTGATGCAAGCAAATCCCATAACTGGTTTCTCGTTTTGTTTTTATAAGTACCAAAACCATATAAATCATATTCAGACCAAGATTGCAAATTAGATAAAGTAGTGGCTAAATGGGCATAGCCCGATCCTACTTGTAAAAATTGATTCGCATTATTTTTTTGAGGATAGCTAATTAAACTAAAGTCATTGGTTACTAGATTCCAATTATCAACAAACTTTAAATTGGTATTGGGCTTGTATACATAATTGAAATATTGTAAGTAATTCTTTTCATTAGGCGATCTGTCTTCAAATGTAAATTGACTTGACTCCAATTTAACTTCGTTTTGAAACCTGAGTCTTGGATAAAATAAATGTATTACCACTGTATCTTTTACAATAGAATCTTTTTGACCTAGATCATAGGTTTGACGCCATAAATAAGTATTATTCTTATAGGTTGACCCTATAGCAATAGTGGTATTGAAGGGATTTCTGAACGAAGCCCCACTCGCTCCTAATCTAGTCTCTAATTCATAAGGGTTATTTAAAGAAAGGCTATCTAATAAAGCAGCTTTCACAAGTCCCCCATTTTCAGAAGAAGCCGCTTTATTGGCAAGCATTACAAAATAGGAC
>CAIJZF010000257.1 GCA_903825095.1 uncultured Bacteroidota bacterium
GATAAATTATTTGAAGGGTGGTTTAAACTGGGTTAGTAAATTACCCAAAATAAAGGGGTCTCATAGATGTTAGACAAAGCGGGGAATGTTTCTACATTCCCTTTTTTATTCTCTGTGTGAGGAAAACACCCCCTCAAATCGACTGGAATCGGTTGATTTCGGTTTTTCCAAAACATAACGCGTTATAAATCAACGCTTTCATTTTCTCAAAAAATCTTCATAACCCTGAGGTCCCGGGTTCAAATCCCGGTCTCGCTACATGAAAATCAAGGACTTACGTTAAATCGTGGGTCCTTTGTTGTGTCATGAAAACATCGGTCCAAATTACACTAATTTGCATCCATGAAAAACTTACTCATTCTTATTACTTTTTTATCAATTTTCAATTCTGCAAACTCGCAAATAGAAAAAGGCAACTACAAACAAGTGTCAACAAAATTTGTGTCTTTTTTTAATGCAAGTAAAAATGATAGTATTGTAGCGATGTTTTCTTCAGAAATGAATGCAGCCTTACCAATTGAAAAATTTACACAGGTAAGTGCAGGGTTGAAATCGCAAATGGGAACTATTAAGAAAATAAGGTTTGTTAGATTACAAAGTTTTTCAGCATTATACGAAACTACTTTTGATAACGCAGTCTTAGGTATGACAATATCATTGAATTCAAAGAATGAAATTGCAGGTTTAGTATTTAAGCCCTATACTGAAGCAAAAGAAATTATAAGAAATACTACTAAAATGAAACTTCCATTTAAAGGGGAGTGGTCAGTTACATGGGGTGGAGACACAAAGGAGCAAAACTATCATGTAGAAAGTGTTGCTCAAAAAAATGCATTTGATATCTTGATTAAAGATGAGCAAGGTTCTACCCACAAAGGTACAGGGGAGTCTAATGAGGACTATTATGCTTTTGGTAAGGAATTATATGCACCATGTGATGGTGAAGTAGTATTGGTGGTGGATGGCGTAAAGGATAATATCCCAGGAGTTCTAAATCCTATTTATATACCAGGGAATACTGTTATCATTAAAACAGCAAATGGCGAGTTTGCTTTCTTTGCTCATTTTAAACAACATTCAATCGTGGTGAAGCAGGGTCAGAAAGTAAGCACAGGTGCATTATTGGGTTTATGTGGTAATTCTGGAAATTCTTCAGAAGCTCATTTACATTTTCATTTACAAAATGTGGAGGACATGACAAAGGCAACTGGTGCTAAATGTTATTTTGATCAACTTAAAGTAAATGGTGTGTTGAAATCGGATTATTCACCAGTCAAAGGTGAAAAGATATCAAGTAATTAGTTTCAAACCCCTGCGTGAGGAAAACACCCCCTCAAATTGGCTCTGAATATTATATCGAACTGAAGCTCAATTTCAAAGCCTACTATTTTCTCAAACTTTACTTATTTTAACCCGTTTAGGTTGAAATAAGGCTGTAAAATTATAAGGCAATCACATTAATCTTCATTAAATTTACAATATGAAACCAAGGTTATACTTTGATACATCTGTTTTCGGAGGGATTTATGATGAAGAATTTGAAGAAATCACTTCCGCACTTTTTGAAAAAGTTAAACTTGGTCAAATTATATGTGTCTATTCTGATTTATCAACTGCTGAACTTCAAAATGCTCCAGATAATGTAAAACAACATTTTGAATCTTTACCCAAAGAGCATGTTGAGTTTGTAGAAGTTACAGAAGAGGCTTTTAATTTAGCTGAACAATATTTAGCAGAAAATGTGGTTGGTAAGACAAGTGCAGATGATTGTAGACATATTGCTACTGCTACAATATATAAAGTTGATTACCTAGTGAGTTGGAATTTTAAACATATTGTAAACGTATTTAGAATAAAAGGCTATAATGCAGTAAATACAAAAAATGGGTATATTCAACTAGATATTAGATCACCTAAAGAAATCGTTAATTATGAAGACTAAAGTTAGAATAGAAAAGACCTTTGATACGGTTAAGGTTTTCAGAGCTATTAAAGAAAAAATTGCTAAAGAAACTGAAAAGATGAACTATGAGCAGTTCAAGGCTTATTTGAAAAAGAATCAAATAGAGCAGGTTACAAAATCATAGTTTACTTTGGTATAAAATAGCGGGATTTTTGTTTTTATTTCTTGATTCTTTCAGCCATAATTTATTTTACGCTCTGCGTGAGGAAAACACCCCCTGAATTCGGTCCAAATCGGTTGATTTCGGTTTTGTCAAAACATAACTAACTACAAATCAATGCCTTTATTTTCTCAAAAAATCTTCATAACCCTGAGGTCCCGGGTTCAAATCCCGGTCTCGCTACAGTGTTATTCTTGAGAATAATATAGCAGTTATAAAAAGCAGGCATTAACGGCCTGCTTTTTTGATATTAGGATCTTGCAAATTTAAACAGTAAATCAAACTCACCCTTATCAGCTTTTCTTATTGCTTTAAGGTATTGCGCTCTTATATCCATGTCCTCGGAAAGACTAGCACCTCCCCAAGAAAAAACTGGTAGCTGATAGATTTTTTCAATGATAATATCAGCTATCATACGACTATGACGTCCGTTGCCATTTGGAAAGCAATGTATGCTAACCAATCTGTGTTTGAATCTTATTGCAAATTCATCTGGTTCATATACATTATGTTCAAGCCAATAGGAAGCATCATCTATTAATGATCTTAATGCCACGGGTATATCTAATTTGTCAACCCCAATATTCTTATTTGTTTTTCGGTATTCGCCAGACCAACTCCAAACCCTTCCATACATTCTTTTATGAAGCGCTAGAATAAACGGTTCAGTTAGGATTTGATCAGATTTAAATTTCCTAGATAAACTCCACTGTATAGCATCTTCAATATTCTGTTGTTCAAATTCGTCCAATTCGCCTCTTGTAGCAATAGACTTAATTAATAGACCTTCTTTTTCATCTTCATCAAGCGGAGTTTGGCCATCATTGTATATTAAATTTAGTCCCATAAAATTTTAGGCGTTTTGTTAATAATTTCTGTAGCTCTTTCCTTGATTGCTTTTTCAATACGCTCTTTTGAATTTGCTTGGTCTTCTAATTTCATTGTAGTGGAAGTTCGTTCTACAATTTTTGAAGCAATTTCTAAAGCGCGGTATTCTATCATTTGCTCCAAACTACCTGCTTTAGGTACAAACCCATAAACAAATTGCGTACCCATGGCCTTTCCAATCTCTTGCATCGACTTAATAGTGATTGCGCCTTCCTTTTCACGTTTCTCAATATCCATAACCCCTTGCTTGGTAATGGAAAGTTTTTTGCCTAATTGTTCCATAGACATACCAATGCCATTACGTATTGCTTTTATCCATCCAATAGGTGGCACAATAACATGCTGCAAACCAGTTAATTGGTCCATTTTTTCATTCAGCTGTTGGAACTGAAGTTTATTATTTGTCATAAAGTAAAGTTTTAACTTGACTATTAATACACAAAAGTAAAGCTATTACTTTACATAAACAAATATTTTGTAAAGCTATTACTTGACCTTATTTTGCTTTAGAATTATAGTCATGAGTTTGTTCAGACTGTAGAATTCCCTTAAATCCCTCCACATTTGGTTAGAATGTAGTACAATATTGGCTACATGAAAATCAAGGACTTACGTTAAATCGTGGGTCCTTTGTTGTTTTTGCGTGAGGTTTTTCATTTTCTTACGAATGCCCTTTAATTACAATCTTCATTATTTTATAGTTCAGTATAAAAAAACGAATTAATTGAAAGAAGATAGATCTCCTTAAGAATAGTGTAAAATTATTAGGAGTAGGAGGATAATACTGCTCGGAGTATTTTGTTATAATGAGTCTGTTTTCCATTATGTTTATTTTTTTATTTTTATTCAGGAATCATCCACCAAAATGGTAAACCTTTTGCTTTGTATAAGAACATATAATGCATTAACCACTTTAACCAATGTCCTGCCAATCCTGGTTCGCCCATCGTGGTTTTAATATCTCTTCCCCATTGAGGAAATTTTTCCCAATCGGGTACTACAGGGCTCACAGTCATGGTAGCCGCAGTTCCTTTTCGCATGCCATATCCAGCTGATACAATACAAGCTGCACCCATACGTCCCATTGATGCCTTGTGAATCATTGTGGCATTGCCAGTTTTTATCCAGTTTATGATATTGTCTGCTGTTACCTTGCCCATAATTCCTGAAGGCATACCAGTTCTTGGGGCAGATGCAAAAATGGGTGTACCATTTTTACTTGTCATAGGTTTAGAGATAGAGTGGGGAGGTGCGAATGCAATTCCAGGTGCAAAGATGTTATGGTAACTTGGATTTTGATAAGTTTCAGGCCAATCTTTTATTGTCCACTCTTCAAATGGTTTTGGAGTATAGTCGGCATCTACTTTCATAAGTCCATTAGGTGCAAATAATTTATCTGAAATGTCTTTACCTGTTTTATCATAGGCTTTAAATCCATGTCCTGCAAAACCAGGTATGAGCATCGCGAAATCATAGGGCTGTTCTAAATATTCCCCATCTAAATTTTCGTAATAAATTGTATGATCGTCTAATTTTTTCACACCTGCTCTTTTAATCCAGGTAATGTTTCTTTCAACAAAATAGGATTCTGCAAACAACTTAGTATTTGAAATAAATCCACCTTTTGGAATAAATGCGCCACCCATTCCAAAGTCACCTAATTCATATTCATTCGTAA
>CAIJZF010000258.1 GCA_903825095.1 uncultured Bacteroidota bacterium
CCCTTACTTGTTTTTTCACCTTCTGGAATTTCATATACACGCAACCAGAAACATCTTCCTTTTTCAGTAAAGAACAACATGGTATCATGTGTAGAGGCTATAAACAAATGCTCTACAAAATCTTCGTCTCTTGTTTTAGTACCCATTGCACCGCGTCCACCTCTTTTTTGTTGACGGTACTCAGATACTGCAGTTCTTTTAATATAACCTAAATGTGAAATAGTAATAACCACATCTTCTTCTTCAATTAAGTCTTCCAACTTCATTTCATCTGCTAAATATTGGATCTCAGTTTTACGGGCATCACCAAACTTTTCTTTTACTTCTAGTAATTCAGTTTTAATTAATTCAAAACGTAAATGCTCACTACCTAATAATTCATTTAATGATTTTATAATTTGCATTAAATGTTCAAATTCTTCTTTAATCTTCTCACGCTCCATACCTGTTAAACGTTGCAATCTCAATTCCAATATAGCTTTCGCTTGAATATCAGAAATGCCCCAACCTGCATTCATTAAAC
Organism: uncultured Bacteroidota bacterium; assembly: GCA_903825095.1. The sequence goes on from CAIJZF010000258.1 coordinate 524, forward strand.
TTTCCTTAGCCGCTTCTGGGTTAGCCGAACTACGAATTAAACGAATCACTTCATCTAAATGATCTAAGGCAATTAAATAACCTTCTAATATATGGGCGCGCTCTTGTGCTTTTCTTAATTCAAATTTCGCACGACGAATAACCACTTCCATTCTAAACTCAATAAACTCGCTTGTTAAATCGCGTAAGTTTAAAATTTTAGGACGGCCCTTACTTAACGCCACATTATTAATACCGTAGCTAGTTTGTAATTCAGTAAACTTGAATAATTGATTAATGATTACTTGCGCTACTGCATCCTTGCGAAGTTCAATTACAATACGCGTTCCTTCACGCTTATTACTTTCGTTGTTTACGTGCGTAATGCCATCGATAGTTTTATCCACTACTAACTGACCAATACGATCTGTTAAATTATCTCTATTAACCTGGTAAGGAATTTCATTGATCACAATTAATTCACGACCATTGGCTTTTGTTTCAACATTACATTTTCCACGAAGCACCACTCTACCACGACCTGTCATTAAACCTTGCTTCACGCCTTCCATTCCGTATATCACACCCCCTGTTGGAAAATCGGGTGCTTTTACAAACTGCATTAATTCTTCTACTGTAATGTCTCTGTTGTCAATATAAGCAATACAACCATCCACCACTTCTCCTAAATTATGAGGAAGCATATTGGTAGCCATACCCACCGCAATACCTGAAGAACCATTTACAAGTAATTGAGGGATACGTGATGGTAATACAGAAGGCTCAGATAAACTATCGTCAAAATTTAATTGAAAATCGACGGTGTCTTTTTCCAAGTCGTCCAACATGGCTTCAGAAATTTTCTGCAATCTTGCTTCTGTATAACGCATTGCAGCTGGCGGGTCACCATCTTGGTTACCAAAGTTACCCTGACCGTCCACTAAAGTGTAACGCATGGTCCACTCCTGTGCCATACGAACTAGTGTATCGTAAATAGCAGTATCACCATGTGGGTGAAACTTACCCATTACTTCTCCCACTATACGAGCCGATTTCTTATACGCTTTATTGCTATTGTTACCCAACTCACTCATCGCATATAAAACCCTGCGGTGAACCGGTTTAAAACCATCTCTCACATCAGGTAATGCACGACCTACTATCACCGACATAGAATAATCGATGTAAGAGGTTTTCATTTGCTCTTCGATATTGATCCTTATAACACGGTCATTATCTTGGGTGGCTTCTGTACCTAAATTTTCGTTGATATTATCTTCCATAGTGTTTATTTCTTTTAACTAAAAATGAGTTAATTTTTAAGCCCATTTTGAGTGTAAACGAAGATAACTTTTCAAGGCCTTTTTTGCTATTTTTAGCCCTTAAATTTTGTGTTCTTTTATCCACAGTTGTGGGTAAGAATTACTAACTTTAAAGCTCGGATTTTTAATGACTTATACGCGCTAAAATGAACCCTGAAATATTAGTAATTGGAGCTGGTAAATCGGCTACTGTTTTAATACAGTATTTGCAAACCAAGGCAGTTGAAAATAACTGGTATATTGTCTTAGCCGATGGGAATGCCGCTGTGGCGAATTCTAAGTGGAATAATGCCCCCAATGGACATGCTGTAGGCATTGATATAGAAAACAAAGAAAACAGGAAGGCCTTGATCGAGAAGGCCACTGTGGTAGTTTCTATGTTACCTCCTAGTTTACATTTTTTGGTAGCACAAGACTGTGTGCATTATGGGAAGCCTCTATTTACGGCCTCCTATGTGGATGATAATATGAAATCAATTGCTGCAGCCATTGAGCAAAAGAAGCTTTTATTTTTATGTGAAATGGGCTTAGACCCCGGTATTGACCATATGAGTGCTATGGAACTAATTCATTCCATTCAAGATAAAGGAGGAAAAATTACGGGGTTTAAATCGCATTGTGGAGGCATCATTGCTCCTGAAAGCGATAATAATCCTTGGCATTATAAAATTAGCTGGAACGCGAACAATATAATTTTAGCGGGTAAATCGGGAGCTTTGTATTTGGAGCAAGGACAAGAGAAAACCCTTAGCTATGATAAATTATTTGAAAATGCCCCTAGTATTGAACTACCTAGTTTAGGAAGGCTTTCTTATTATCCGAATAGAAACTCATTGTCTTATATAAAAACCTATAGTTTAGATAAAATGCAAAATTTTATTAGAACTACTTTAAGACATCCCCATTTTTTTCTGGGATGGAATGCCATTGTACAATTAAAATTAACCGACGAATCGCTAGTAGCTTTAAAAGAAAATGCAAGTATTAAA
>CAIJZF010000259.1 GCA_903825095.1 uncultured Bacteroidota bacterium
CTGGCATAACGGCCTAGGCCTTCAATTATTAGGTGTTTCGGGAGATCAAGTGTTGGAGCCTGCAGTGTATAATAAAATAAAACAAGAAGTATTAAGTAATGTAAGAGGTACTTTACAAGCCGATATTTTAAAAGAAGACCAGGCACAAAATACTTGTATTTTCTCTACCGATTTTGCATTAAAAATGATGGGTGATGTGCAAGCTTATTTTGCTGAAAATAAAGTCAAACATTTTTATAGTGTTTCTATTTCTGGATATCATATTGCAGAAGCAGGGGCGAATCCTATTACGCAGTTGGCCTTTACTTTGGCGAATGGATTTACCTACGTTGAATATTTTATGAATAGAGGTATCGCTATTGATGATTTTATACCCAACCTAAGTTTTTTCTTTAGCAATGGAATGGATCCAGAATATGCTGTCATTGGAAGAGTGGCTAGAAGAATTTGGGCCAATGCCATGAAGTATAAATATCATGCCAATGAGCGTTCTCAAAAATTAAAGTACCATATACAAACTAGTGGAAGAAGTTTGCATGCACAAGAAATAGACTTTAATGATATAAGAACCACCCTGCAAGCCTTGTATGCTATATACGACCAGTGCAATAGTTTACATACCAATGCTTATGATGAAGCCATTACCACACCTACTGAAGAAAGTGTTAGACGCGCCTTAGCCATTCAATTAATTATTAATAAAGAATTAGGCACCACCAAGGTGGAGAATTTTCAACAAGGCAGTTTCTTAATTACGGAGTTAACCGATTTAGTAGAAGAGGCAGTGATGCAAGAGTTTGAAAGAATAAATAATAGAGGAGGTGTTTTAGGGGCTATGGAAAGAATGTATCAACGCACAAAAATTCAGGAAGAAAGTTTGCAATATGAAACTAAAAAACATGCAGGTGAAATTCCCATTATTGGGGTAAATAGTTTTGTGCATCCAAGTCAAAAAAATAATGCCGACACACAGGCCATTTTTAGGTCCTCTTCCACCGAACAAAATCTACAAATTAAAAACCTAGCGAGTTTCCAAAAAAGGCACCAATTAGTCAGTGCTCAATATCTCAAAAAGCTCCAAAAAGCAGCCTTGCAAAATGACAATATATTTGCCGTTTTAATGGAAGCGGTCAAATATTGCAGTTTAGGGGAAATTTCCAATACGCTTTACCAGGTAGGGGGTAAATACAGCCGAAATTTGTAAAAAAACGATACCTTTGGCCCTCGTTAATTACGATTAAATTCTGCGTATGAATACTGATAAAAATACAGTCATTGGTTTTGTATTATTGGCCGGTTTGTTTTTTATGTACTTCTGGTACACCAACAAGCAACAAACAGACTTAGCTACTTATAAAAAGCATTTTGATGATTCTGTAGCTATGATGAAAGCAACTGCCGATAAAGCAGCTGCTTTACAAAATCCTGTAAAATTAGATTCAAGTTCTGGCGCTATTGTAAATAGTATAGATACTGTAAAAGAAGAGTTCACTTATTTAGAGAATGAACAAGTGAAAGTGAAGTTCAGTAACAAAGGTGGACAAGTAGCTGAAGTAACACTTAAAAATTATAAAAACTATAAAAAGCAGTTAGTTACTTTAGGAGATAGTAGTTCTTTAAATTACCCAATTAATATTGGAGATAATAAAGTACTTCAAGTCAATCATATTTTATTTCCAACAAAGACAATCACTGCTGGTGAAAAGGGTGCACAAAAAATTGAGTATGCCTATACTACCCCTACTGGAAAAACGGTTCGTCATCAGTTTACATTAGAAGCAAATAAATATAATGTTGATTGGAATATTCAATTAGAAGGTACAGATCAATTATTAACCAATCAAAAATTGAATCTTGTATGGGATGTACATGCTTACCAACAAGAGCGTACATCGGTGTATGAGCGTCAAATGTCCAATATCTGTTTTTCTGAAGGTGGAGAATTTGATTATATATCAAGTAAAACTTCTAAAGCTTTTGAGAAACCTATTCAATGGGTAGGCTTGGTGCAACAATTCTTTGCCACTACTTTAATAGCCAAAGAGGGTTTTGCATCTGGTAATTTGAATTGGCAAAGAAGCGTAGATAGTAGTAATAGTTTAGGTGCCCTTCAATCACAGTTACAAACTAAAGTAACAGGTACTAATGCAAGTATTGCCTTATCATTATACTATGGTCCTAATGACTTTCAAATCCTAAAAACGCAGGCTCCTGAAATGGAGAAAATTGTAAACTTAGGAAGAGACTTATATTCTTTTGTTCGTCCTATTAATAAATATATTTTAATGCCTGTATTTGACTTTATAGCAGGCTTTGTCAAAAATTTTGGATGGGTGGTTTTATGGTTGACAATATTTATAAGACTGGTGACTTCTCCACTTACCTATTCAAGTTATTTGAGTAGTGCTAAGATGAAAGTTTTGAAACCTGAATTAGATGAGATTAAGAAAAAATTAGGCGACGACCAACAAGGCTTTGCCATGGAGCAGATGAAACTCTTTAGAGAGGCTGGTGTAAACCCATTAGGTGGCTGTATCCCCGCTTTATTACAAATTCCAATCTTCTTTGCGCTCTATAGTTTCTTTAATTCTAATATTACCTTAAGAGGGCAGTCGTTCTTATGGAGCCATGATTTATCTAGCTATGACTCTATCGCAACGCTTCCTTTTACCATACCTAGTTTTGGTAATCATATTAGTTTATTTACACTTACTGCAGTTATTACAAGCTTATTAATGTCAGTGTATAATATGGCCATGACACCTACGCAAGACAATCCTGCGTTAAAGTACATGCCTTATATTTTCCCATTTGTATTATTATTTATATTTAACGGTTTGCCTTCTGCCTTAACTTGGTATTATACTGTTTCTAACGTAATTACTTTACTCATGCAATTAGTGATTCAGAAATTTATCATTAACCATGATAAAATTTTAGCAGGCATTGAAGTAAAACGAAAAACACCGAAGAAGAAAAGTAATTGGCAGTCTAAGTACGAGCAAATGTTGGAGGCTCAGAAAAAAGTACAAACGCTAAAGGATAAAACAAAAAAATAAACTAACAATCCCCCTCAATCCCCCTGAAGTTTAAAATTACCCCCCTAATTGTAAGCCTCTTCTTCTTAACGGCTGCATCTTACGCTCAAACCAAGCTAGTGGGAGAGTGTGCTCTTCAGTTTCAAGTCACTGAACAAAAAGCTAATGGAGAGGTATTGCCTATTGGCATAAAAGAAGTTTGGGTAAAAGGGAATCAATGTAAGACTAGATTAACCACTGCTCAGTTAATCCAAACATTTTTATTTAACACGCAATTAAATAAAGCAACTATTACCAAGGACATTGGGCAAAGCCATTTTCTGCAAACAATTGGTTATCCTCCTGTCTCAAAAAATAATATAGTAACTCAAGAAGAAATAGCGACTGACTCAACCATGAATTTATTAGGCTATCGCTGTAAAGCCATGCAACTAAAATGGAGTGATGGTTCTATCTATGATATTTTATATACCGATGCTTTAAACTTAACAGTGAATCAATTTGAGTTAGGTTTTAAAAATATTCCAGGTTTGGTTCTGTCTTACACTATAACAAGCGCAAAGGGCATGCGCATTAAATATCAAGCCACTCAATTGGATTTGAGCCCACTGTCATTAAGCCTGTTTACAATTAATAGTGAATTGTATCAAGCAATAGATGAAAAGTAAAATCTAGTAAAATTTAGTAGGAGTAAGGACGATTGAAAACTAAACCTTTCAAAAATAAAGGTTGAATATTAAGGTTGAACTGGACTAGGTGTTTTGAATTTAGACAAAACCACTTTGTAGCGATAAGGAATAACATAAGAAATATTACCCTTATTGTATTTAAGATAATTGCTATTGTTCACAGAGCCACTCATGTTCATGGAGGCGATACCTTTAAATTCTAAACTAGATTTTAAAGTATAAAAAGTAGCCGTCTTATGTGTAAGGTTTCCTATGTTTTTTAAGCTGTATTTCTCCACCATCTTTTTAGATTCGGTGCTACCATTTACAATAGTAGACGCGTAACTACTTTCAGAGATAAGTAGCACAATAGTTAAGCAAGTGCTTATTAATATGTTTTTTATAGTACGCATGATCAGTTCAAAGGTAAGTATTTTACAATTTCAGCCACAAAATTATTTTTAACCTATTTATAGGGGTATGTGAAGAACAAATTATTGA
>CAIJZF010000260.1 GCA_903825095.1 uncultured Bacteroidota bacterium
CAACAAATGCTCTTCCTCCGATTTTTTCATTTTAAAAGCAGGCACTAAAAACTCATTGAAATTAAAATACAAATACAACAAGGCTAGTAAGACTAATACTTTCCCCATTCTATCAAAATGGTCATCGGTAATATATTTTTCAAGCTTATAATGCTTTCTAAAAATATACATCGCTACTACTACGCCGCCTGCACCCACTAGAAAAGCACCTGAAATAAAGTAGGCTCCAAAATTAGTACTATCCCATCCTGGTCTATAAGTAGTGGCAAACAACCAAGAAGTAACCGTGTGAATAGAAAAGGCAACTGGTATAATGGCAATAGCCAGAATATTAATGGCCTTATCTGTTATTTTAAATTGTTCAGGTTTATTTTTCCAAAAGGATCCTAAAAACTCATAAAATTTTTGTAGCCATTTTCCATTACGCTCTTTAAAGCCAATCATAATTTTTAAATCGGGTAGCAATGGAAAATACAATAATAATAAACTTATAAAAAAATAAGTGGTAATAACTATAACATCCCAAATAATGGGAGACTGCAAACGACCATGTAAGAAAAGATTATAAAACCTCTCTGGACGACCCATGTCTACTATAATAATTAAAGAAGCAAATGTAATAGCCGATACAGCTATTATTTCGGCAATTCTTGTAAGAGGTGTACTCCATTTTACATTGGTAAGTCTTAATACCGCTGTAATTAAGGACCCTACTAAACTTATTGCTACAAAGAAAACAAAATTAGAAATATAAATACCCCATGATGCATAATCTCGCATGGCAGTGACCTCTAATCCATAATACAATTGTCTTCCATAGGCAAATACACCAAGGGCTGCAATAAATAACAAACAGATCACCCAAATTCTTCCTTGTTTGCTAAATTCCTGTGGTAATAAATCTGCTATAATTTTATCTTCTCTTAATTTATCCACTTTGAAATGTTTTACTATTAATTAATAATTATCGACAAAGGCATAAGATACTGTGACTCTGTCATCAGCAAAGGCCTATACCTTTGCTTCTTCAGCTACAAAAGGAAAGTTTCTATTTACCGGGGGTAAATAGTAAACACTTGGCTTTGTGCCTAAGTCTTCCATTAATCTGTATCCCGCTTTGTCTTTAATTAGTTCACTAAACCTGAAAGTCTCTGAACCATTAGTAACTGTATCTTCTAATATGTCTCCAAAAAAGAAAACACCATTTGGACAAGCCGATACACAATGTGGCAAGTTGCCTTGTCTCACCATATCAGGACAGAAATCACATTTACCTACAGTACCTACTTTTTGTGGAACACTTGTTTCACATGAATAAGGTTTATCTGCAATTGCTTTTTCTATTTTAGGTTCTTCCCAGTTAAATACTCTTGTGGAATAAGGACAAGCTGCCATACAGAAACGACAACCAATACATCTATCACTATCAATTAATACAATGCCGTCCTTTCTTTTAAAAGTAGCATCCACTGGACAAACTTTTACGCAAGGTGGTTCGTCGCAATGCATACAGGTAGTGGGTTGCCAATAAGGTGCTGTATGTTCAGCGTCCTGCATAGGGTACACTTTAATCCAGTTTTGTCCTGGATGAATATGGTGCATATGGTTACAAGCAGTCTGACATTTTTTTACACTTTTGCATCTTGATAAATCAATAACCATCGCAAATTTTTTCCCAGCAATACCTTCTCTTTCTATGGTATTCATAGAAGCGGGCAATGCAGGAACTGGTTTTAAAAATGCTTTATCAACTTCTATAATCTCTC
>CAIJZF010000261.1 GCA_903825095.1 uncultured Bacteroidota bacterium
CCATACAAATATGGACCCAAGGAGAAACCGAGGGGACTTCTGTATGGCTACCTATTATTGATAAGCCCAATCAAAAAAGTACACAAGAATTTCAATTAACAGTACCTAGTAAATATGTAAGTCTTTCGAATGGTTTATTGACTAAACAAATTGATAATAAAAATGGCACGCGTGTAGATATTTGGAAGATGGATTTACCCCATGCTCCTTATTTATTTTTCTTTGCCGTGGGCGACTACGCTATAGTGAAAGATACTTATAAAGGAAAAGAGGTTAGTTATTATATAGAGAAGGAATACGAAAAACAAGCCCGCCAAATTTATGGTAAGACCCCTGCTATGATTGCCTATTATGAAGAACTCTTAGGTATTGATTTCCCTTGGGCTAAGTATGCACAAATTAATGGGCGTGAGTATGTAAGTGGCGCGATGGAAAATACCACTGCGACCATGCATAACGATATGGTACTTCAAGATGCGCGTGAATTAAAAGATGGTAATGGTTGGGAGAGCACTATTGCGCATGAATTATTTCATCATTGGTTTGGAGACTTAGTCACGGCTGAGAGTTGGAGTAATATTACCGTGAATGAAAGCTTTGCCGATTATAGCCAAACCCTATGGCTAGAACATAGCAAGGGTAAGGATGCAGGTGCTTATGAAAATTTTACTGGATTAAGATATTACTTAAGCAGCCCTTCAGATGCTGAAAAAGATTTAGTGCGTTATTTTTATAAAGAGCGTGAAGATGTTTTTGATTTAGTCAGCTATCAAAAAGGAGGGCGCGTTTTAAATATGCTACGACATTTGGTGGGCGATAAAGCCTTCTTTGGGGCTTTGCATACTTATTTAGTGGAAAATAAGTTTGGCACTGGTACTGCCCTTAAATTAAAAGAAGCTTTTGAAAAAGAAACCGGCAAAGACTTAAACTGGTTTTTTAACCAATGGTATTTTGGCAGCGGTCACCCTTATGTGCGCATAGAACAAAAATATATTGATACAGCCAAAAAGGTATTAATTATTGTACAACAAAATCAATTACAAGATAAAATTTTCACCCTTCCTATTGGCATTGATGTATATGTTGCAGGCCAAAGAAATCACTATGAGGTTTGGAATAAAAAAAGAATTGATAGTTTTTACTTTGATGCCGCCACCCTACCCGATAATGTGAATGTAGATGCTGATAAAGCTTTATTGTGGTTTAAGGATGAATCCAAAACAATGAGCCAGTATGCCTTTCAATATTTTCATGCCAGAAATTTTGAAGATAGATTAGAGGCCATTAATGAAGCAGCAGAAAATATAAGCGATACTAAAGCACTGGCTGTATTAAAAGCAGCCTTGCAAGATAGTTTTTATGTGATTAGAGCTAGGGCCATTCAAAGTTATAACCCAAGTTTATTAGATGAAGCTACAGAAAATACATTTGTACAATTAGCCAACAATGATCCTTCTAGCGAAGTAAGAGAACAAGCGATAGATGTTTTATCAGGATTATACAATGAAGATTATTTAGAACTTTTTACCTCTTTAACTAAGGACTCTTCCTATACTGTAAGTGGCGCTGCTTTAGATGCACTTGAGAAATTGGATTCTTCTGCTGCACTATCCATTGCCACAACCGCTTCCACTCAAAAAATTAAAAAGAGATTAAATACTTCAGTTACCGCCATTCTTGCAAAATACG